>JAVEUB010000350.1:0-2577 GCA_034005785.1 Cloacimonas sp. (SeqCode)
GTGTGCTCTTCCGATCTTGTATCTTCTGTGTTTTTAACTCCGTACCCGCCAAATTCCGTAAAGAAATCTTCCGAAACATCTCCCAGATCGATATGCATGTTAACGTTTGGATTGGTTATTCCTGTCACAGGATCTACCATTAACTGGATTTCGATATATTTCTTTTGCGAAAAATCCAGTTCATTGCCAAGGTATTTCATCACCCCTGCCCAGCTTTGTACATAAGTGCCATTTGGAGTGTATAGATTATTCGGCTTGGCTTTTAGAGCTAAAACCGTTACAGTTTCGTCCTTTTCTTTTTCGGTAAGGGTAATAGGGTCTTCCAGTTCCGAGCGCTTAACGTTCTTGGGATTATACCAGTTTGCCCAGCCTTTAGCAAACATTGTATCGTAAGGCTTACTGGCCTGAACCCAAGTGGAAAAAGCTACTCCCAAGGGATAGGAATCTACAATTGATTCCATATCATCCAAGTAGGCTTCTTTCTTTTTGCCATCCGGGTTGCCATAAATATTTGGTAAGGTAAAGGCAACTTCTCCGGAAAAAGTTATCTGCGATGGAGTAGTGGTATTTATCAAGGGCAATGCGTCCAGCCAACGAGTTACAAACCCTGGTTTGAAGGTTAGCTCTCCATCCACGTTACCCATCCACATTTCGATGTTTTCATTACCGATGCGCGGGCGTTTATCAGCCACGTTTTCGCTACGATAAATCAAGGTTCCGCCAAGCTTGGCGTAGTCTGTAAGTTTCCAATCTGCCCGAAATCCAGCCAGGTTTTTCTGAGACACATCAAACATGCTGCGGTTCTCAAAATCAATCTCAATGCGGGCTTCGGGATCTTTACCTGCTGCGCTTAAGAAAGTTATCCGGCCAAAATCGTAATCCACAATGTAATCTACACCTTCGCGTTGCTCATTACCATTAACCTTTACGCGCACACTTCCTTTCAGGATACCGCCTTGTGCAAGTTCTATGGCATCGCGTCCGATTTTTCCTTTTATGGCGATAAACAGGCTGGTTTGGTCGTTATAGGTGTATTCGTTTTCGGGTTCATATTCGTAGATTATCTCATCACCCAAGTGTTTAAATGGCTCAATAAAAGGCATATAGACAATGCCTGCGGTTAAGTTTACCGTACTGTCGTTACCGTTAATCAAACCATCTTGATTGCTGTCCAGGCGCAGATAGTCATTATAGGTGATAAATCCTGGTGCAGCAAGTGTGTCTGGCAGGTTCATGTTGCGGGTCAGATCCACATTCACAGTATAAACATGAAGATTAAAGCCTTCATTATTGATCTTGGTGCGGTTCATATCGTAAACATTACGCATCTGATAATGCCAGGAATTGGTTTCAGTGGTATCATTCTCGTCGTATGGCTCGTAATCTTGATTGCGACGGCGCAAAATTAAAGGATACTTAACTTCAGGATCGGGATTTGGCGGAGGAGGAGGTATTACATTGCCGTCTCGGGTATAAATAACGCCAATAGTTGCCAAGCGAGGAACAGTCCGCAGGATTTTGATAAAGCCTGCGCTATAATCTGTAACAAAATCGGTGCCTTCAAACAGTTCTTCGTAATAGGGCACAAAATTGTCATAAGGGCTGTTAACTCCATATCTTATCGTATCTCCCACAGCCAGGAAGTTGTTATTGTTGCCATCTCCATCATCAAAAAACACACGTACCGAGCTATTATCGGGCAGGTATTGAGTATTTATCTTCCATGTTCCATCGGCATTGGTGTCGATGGCATTCTTTGTCCATCCCACAGGGTCGGTTGAGTTGTTTCTTAGCTGCAACAGCTCATAAGGATTATGCAGGAAATACATCGAGCGGGGGGCATAACGCCAGCTACTTACGGTAGAGGAATCTGCTTGGCTTTGTCCCACATAACTCTGTGTGTTTTTCTGGCTTTCTTCTTTACTGGCGATAACGTTCAGATCCAGGTTTCCGTACTTGAATTTGGAAGTGATGCCAAACAGCCCTTGGGAACTGGTGGAATAACTGATGTAGCGTGAACCGCCGAGGGAGAGGGTGATATTTCCACCTTCGATGCTTTTGATAATCTCGTCCTCATCACCTGTATACTTGATGTTTACGTTATTAGCATCAAAAACTTGTTCATCTTGTTTGGAGTTGTACTTCAGGTTCATCGAGATTTTATCACCTATTGTTCCCGATAAACGTAAGTTCGTTTCTTGCTGCATCTTCAGATCGAAAGTGCTATTGCCTCCGGTTTCGTAGATAGGCACGCGTTTACGTTTTGTGCTGCTGGCTGATAGCGTAAGCTTTTGCGTGCCATCCAAATTGAGCTTGGGAGCAGAAGTGCCCAGGATTTTCTGTACAGTTTTGGGAAGTGCGATTGCCGGGATTTCCAGCACCAATTCACCCAAGATACCACTGGTGGCAACCTGAGTGGTCTGTGTTTGGGTTTTCAGGTTGGTCAGGAGAGATTTGTGAAAGGTAGCTTTTTGCAGGTTGCTGAAATAATTATTAAAACTGATTGGCACATCATTGGCTATCTTATACTCGCCAACTTTCACACTAAGGGTTATCTTCTGATTGGGGAAGATCGGA
>JAVEUB010000079.1:0-10245 GCA_034005785.1 Cloacimonas sp. (SeqCode)
GCACGATGGGGCGTTTCATTCGCGGTTGCGAAAGCCATTTCATGTGGGTTCAGATAGATAATCATCACCCAATGCACCCTATAGTCCCTTCGGGACGCCATTTCAGATGGGTTCGGGTATCCAATCTGCCGTCCCGAAGGGACTATAGGCTGTCTCTGCGTATTGCTTGTTATCTGAACGTATTCTGCACTACCCGAAAAATATGTCAATCACAGTGTGGCCTGGCAGTGTGGATTATCGGGGAAAATAATCTGCAAATTCTGTGCTAAGGAGCTTCAGCATCTGGTTATAATTGTCGCTTCTGATGTATGCTATGGCAAAAACCGGATTCTTGCGGTAGTCCAGCTTCACATAATCCAGCAGCTCAGCATGTTTCTGCAGGTGATTCCTGAATTTCTCGTGGTCGGGCTTCTGTGTGTTTAGATCAATACCTTTTCCATTATATGCCAGGATAAACGCGTAGCTGAATGCTTGCCGGCTGTTCCAGATAGCCTCCCAATCCGGGGTTTGATTATTGAAATATGCCGCAATGGGCTGATATCCGTAGCTATTGAAGGTGAGGTCTGCCAGCCCGAAACCTCCAAAGCGCATAGGGTTAAATTCTATCGGGATAAACTTTGTGCCGCACAGTTTGAATTCTGCGTGAATGGGGAAATTCCTAAGGCATAAAGTCGCTCCAAATTCATCAAAAAACCGGATGAAAGTTTCCAAATATTTGTCGAAAAGCTGTTTGTTGCTATAATACATCAGGTGTGCGTAATCCGGGTTTTCCGGCACAGGATGATGATAGATATTGGTAATCACCGCTTTGCCCAGCTCATCGTAAAACATATCTACGGCATATTCTTCACCTTCAATGAACTCCTCCAGAATATACAAATCTTTAGTCAAGATAGATTCTGGGAAAAAGCGGGAATTTTCTTCAACTTCCTGGCGGATTTCTGCTTTCAAAACCTCCAGATTTGTGGCTGAATCTGCAAAACGCACCCCGGTTCCGAAAAATCCTTTCAAGGGTTTAATCACGATCTTCTTCTGAATATCTGCTTGCGAGATATCCTCCAGCTTGCATTTGGCAAAGTAGAAATCCGGATAAAGGCTGCTGAGGGCTTCTCTACACAGATACTTATCTTTTAGCTTGTTGATTCCTTCCACGCAACCGGGATTATCCATACGCTGCATCACAGTGCTAAGCGATGTTTCGGAAGGGACGTAAACTTTGTCTGTTTCTCTGAAACGAAGCTCGCTTTGGGCAAGTTCGTCGCAAGTCAACACCCGTGTTCCAGCTTCGGGAGTATTTACGTATTTGCCATTATAGGTGGTTCCGGTGATGATGTAATTCACTATCGTATCCTTTTGTAGTATTTATAGACTAATGTATAATCAATCCTGTGCAGCCAAAGAATTACTCAAGATTTTCTGGTCAAGACATTTCAATAATACCGGAATCCCCCCCCTCTGCCTCCGCAGGAATGACAAAACGTTTTCGCACAAGCTCCACCGCAGTAATGACAGGTGTTTTCGCAAAAGCTCTACACTCCAGAGTCCATGTGCTATGGCATTATTCCAGCTGTGCCCAAAATCCCCACCCCTACGAAGAAATCCGTGAAAATTAGTTAAAAATTCGTGGACAGAAACCTAAAACATCAGTTCCAGTATTTCCTATCCAGTGTGCGGTATTGAATTGCCTCGCTGATATGTTCGCTGCTAATCTCTTTTAAGCCCTCCAGATCGGCTATGGTGCGGGCTACCTTTAGAATACGGTCAAAAACGCGGGCAGAATAGCCCATTTTATCGATGGCATTTTGCAGAAGGGCATGGCTGGCTTTATCCAGGATGCAATATTTACGCAGCAGCTTGGAATTCATCTGGGCGTTATTATAGATACCCGCATCGGCAAAACGTTCGCGCTGAATGGCACGGGCTTTATTTACCCTGTTGCGGATATCGATAGATGTATCCCCGGTAGGCAATGAAGCAAGATCGGCATAGGTAACAGTTGGCACTTCCACATGGATATCAATGCGGTCCAGCAAGGGGCCAGAAATCCTGTTACGATAGCGCTGAATCGCCCCTTGTTCGCAATTGCAATGATGATTGGGGATATCTGCTCCAAAATAGCCACAGGGACAAGGATTCATACTGGCAATCAGCATAAACTCTGCCGGAAAAGTAAGGCTGGTTGACGCACGGGAGATTGTAACTATCCCATCTTCAAGCGGTTGCCGCAGCACTTCCAAAACTGCCCGCTTAAACTCCGGCAGTTCATCCAGAAACAAAACTCCCCTATGCGAAAGGCTTACTTCGCCTGGTTTGGGGAAAGCTCCACCGCCAATAAGCGCGACATCACTTATTGTGTGATGAGGAGCCCTAAACGGCCTGGTAGTAAGGATTCCGTTGCGAAAATGCTTCGCCATTCCAGCCACGCTATGGATCTTTGTGGCTTCCAAAGCTTCATCCAGATTTAGCTCTGGCAGGATAGTGGGAACACGGCGCGCCAGCATGGTTTTTCCGCTTCCCGGAGGGCCTACCATTAGCAGATTATGTCCTCCTGCTGCAGCCACTTCCAAAGCGCGTTTCACCTGAAACTGTCCCTTCACATCGTGCATATCCAGGGGAAAATCGTTCAGCACCTGAAATATCTTGTCCCGATCCACAGTTGCGGCAGGAATATTTGCTTCGCCTTGCAGCCAGTTGGCACATTCACGCAAGGAAGTTACCGGAATCACGGTTAAGCCTTCTATTATAGCGGCTTCTTCGGCGTTTTCAAAGGGGACGATCAGAGTATCAAGGTTGTCTCTTTTAGCCGCGATGGCAATGGGCAAAACTCCTGAAACCGGCCGCACGTTGCCATCCAGCGAAAGTTCACCGATGATGCCTATCTTGCGGTAGCCCGAAAGCTTCAAAATGCGGTTGCATTGCAGCAAGGAAATAGCGATAGGTAAATCCAGAGAAGAGCTGTCTTTTTTGATATCTGCCGGAGCAAGATTGATGGTATAACGCTTGGGAGAAGTTTCGTAGCCTGCGTTTTTGATGGCGGCAAAAACCCTGTCCTTGCTCTCCTTCACTGCAGAAGAGGCCATCCCTACAATGTTCACCACAAAAAACCCGTTGCTACCATCGCTTTCCACAGAAATCTGCTGTGCATCTATCCCGATGGTGGTGTATGAAAGAGCGATTCCGACCATTAAACTATCCTTCTAATGTTCATTTTTCTTTACCTTACACCATCTGAGAACTTTGCAATTGCGTCAAGAACATTTTGTTGTTCCAGCAGAGGAGCTTGTGTGGAGCTTATGTGAAAACTCTTGTCATTCCCCCATTTTTCCCTGTCATTCCTGCCTACGAGACTGTGTGAAAACTTTTTGTCATTCCTGCGGAGGCAGGAATCCAGCCCATTTCTAAGATATGTAAGAACTGAAGATATATGTCTATACTGCAATGCTTTATTTGTGTCATCCCTAACGGGATTCATCAGGGCTGGATTCCCGCCTCCGCGGGAATGACAGCATGTTTTGCAGTTTTTTAGCTCTTTTTTTTGCTCTTTCCACCTCGTTTCCACCTTGCTACTGACTCTTAATCAGGTGACCATCAAGCCTTAATCAAGCCTTAATTATTAACGCTTGATTAAGGCTTGATTAAGATGTGATTAAGGCTTTGATGCAAGGACGAAAGAATGGCAATAAACGCCAAGATTTTAGTGAAAAAAAGAGAGAAAGAATATGTACGGTGGCTAAAGCGCACCGCCTATCATCTCAATTAATGGTTATTCCTTTTTTTCAAAGCATTTTTATTGACAAATTTCTTGAATGAATATTGTTTGGTTCATGTGGATGGGTGTAGGCGATGTGGAAACATAAATAGCTTTTAGGTGGTTGTATGTGTAACAGTACGAGATTTGAGTTTTTTATTCGATGCTCACTAATTGTGATAGCAGTTCTTCTGCTATTATCCGGATGTGCTACGCTGAACAGTGCAGATCCTGCTGTAAGGATGATGGCATTGAACAAGATAACCGATCAAAATAAAATTAACCGTGCCGCGAGAGGCGAATCTACCACTTACCGGGATGTGCAGCTTGCAGCCATTGGAAAGATAACAAATCAGAATGATTTAGTTTATATCATCAAGTCGGGAATGGAAGACGAGCTAACCGAAGCAGCTCTCTTGAGAATAACCAGTCCAGACGTTTTACAAATCGTGTTAAGAAGTGTGATTATTGATCAGCATCTGCGCATAGCTGCTTTGGAACGGATAAATGATCAGAAAATACTAATAGCCACGGTGGAAGAATTTAAAAACGACCCTGCAATCATGAAAGCTGCAACCAACAGGATTAACTCACAAAGCTCCTTGGTGGATTTGATATCTCGCATTAAAGATGTTAAATTTCAAGAGTTTGCTTTGGCTAAAATTACGGATACAGACGAATTGTTGCGAATTATAAGAAATCCCCTCCTAATTGATACAATCCGCATACAGGCTGTTCACAAGATTAGCGATCCCATTATTCTTGGCAAGATAGTTATTGATAAATATGCTAATGAAAGTGTGTGGAGTGAAGCTATACGTGCGATAAACGACCAGGATGTGCTGGGAAATATTGCCTTAACCAGTGATAGAAATTCCATTCAAATAGCTGCTATTGCCAAGCTGACAAAGAAATCAGTTTTGGCAACGATTGTGGAATCCAAATTTGACGAAGCGGTTCGTTTGGAGGCGTTAAAGAAACTGGATGATCAAAATCTGCTGGCAAAATTTGCCGTGGATATCAGCAACTTAGAGGTGAAAACTGAAGTGCTAAAAATGGTAACTGACCATCAGGTGTTATACAATGTACTTCTTCAGAAAAAGGATGAAAATATCTATGGGACGGTGTTGGATAACATTACGCGTGTGAAAGAACCTGTGCAAGCCATAGACCAGGATATATATAAAAAGATTTATGCAGATTTCCCCCGTAAAAATGTGGGTTTTGCAGCACTTAGCAGAATTGCCGACCAGAAGATGTTAAAAGAATTGGTGCAGAAATCAAAGGATAAAGATACCAGAATTGCGGCACTTAGGAATCTGAATGACCAAACCTTGCTAAGTAAAATAGCTAACACAGATAAGGATTTGGATGTTCGATATGCTGCTTTGGCAAGGACTACCAATGGCCAAGCTAAACTGAAAGACATTGCCCTTAATAAACCAGCGGCTGCTACCAGGCTTGCCGCAATTAAAAACATTGCCGATGGTGAATTTTTGTATCAGCGGTCGGTGAAAGATGCCTCGGAAGCAGTGCGGGGCGCTGCTGTGGATAGTATTCACGATCAGGAATTGCTGTTCCAGGTTGCCACCAAATCCTATTATAAAGAACTGCGGGAAAGTGCTGCAAAAAGTGCTGATAGCGATAATGTAAAGGCGTTCTCAGCAGAATTGACAGCGCAACTAAGCTCCCTAAGAACAGAAAAAGACCAGAAAGTGCTTGGTAATCACGCCCTGAAAAGTGAATTTGACGTGGTTTGCCTTGCTGCAGTTGGCTACATAACTGACCAGCAAGAATTGGCAAATGTA
This sequence comes from Cloacimonas sp. (SeqCode), assembly GCA_034005785.1. Taxonomy (GTDB): domain Bacteria; phylum Cloacimonadota; class Cloacimonadia; order Cloacimonadales; family Cloacimonadaceae; genus Cloacimonas. Next base: position 5,557 of record JAVEUB010000079.1, read on the forward strand.
GCCATAAATACCAAAGATAGGGAAGTTACAAAAATCGCCTTGCGAAAATTAACCGACGATGTTTGGATGGAAAATGTTGCCAATAACGCCTTAGATAATGCCACCAAGATAACGGCTTCCGTGCTTTCTGAAAAAACTACTTGGTCAGCAACATTTAAAAAGGCGGTAAAAAAATCTGCGGAAATGAAAGATGTCCTTACCGCTATTTCTCTTGTCCCGTATCAGGAAAACATGCGTGGAGCGGTTACTGAAGCCTGCTTAAGCCTTATAAGTAAAGGAGATGAATCCAGAATACCAGAATTGGTTGACCTCCTGGAAAAGTATGGTTACGCAACTCTATGTGAGGACTATCTAAATTGCGGCCAACCGGATTTATGCGATGCCGGAGAGCATTGGGCTGCCAGCCGCGGCTATCATATTGGCACAGGAAACGGCTCTTCAAGAGCAAGCTGGGGATCAAGATGGTGACAAGGATAACCACAACAGTTTACCGAGGATCATTCGGTAAATCCTGCCAGTAATCGGCATAGCTCCAACCTTTCCGGATCAAGCTCATCTCTTCCATAAGCATCCAGAAAGATGTTTCTGTATTTGTCGCTTTTCAGGTTATACTCAAGCGTCCAGATACCCCAGAACAAATCATAGTGCCTGTCGCCAATCCCACCGGTTCCCAAATCTACAAATCCCCTTAGCGTAAAATCTTTCAAAATGATGTTTGGGAGGCAGTAATCACCATGTATCACCACATCATCAATTGCGCAGTGTTTCAGTTCGGTTAGCCGCTTTACGGCATTTTGGATTTTATCGGTGATAATGCTTTTATCTACATAATTACGCAGGATGTTAAGCTCGCATTCGGCAAGCATTTCGGTAGAACGTGAGGGATAGGGGCAGGAACTTTTGGGCAAGTTGTGGATTATTCTTAGCGATTCTCCAAACAGTTCCGCTAATCGTTCGGGATGTTTAAGATAGCGTTCTTCAATTCCATCTTCACCTTCCAAGGCTTCGGTAAGCAGATAATCCCTGCCGTTTTCGCATAGATAACCTATAACTGCTGGAGCAAGATTGTGCTTGTGCATAAAGCGAGTCATGTTCATCTCGCGCACCAAGCTGCCCTCTTTGCTTGTTTTTAGGAAAGCCCTTATAGCACCCTCTATGTATAGTGTTTGGGCGTCTTCAGAACAGCTACTATCATATAAGCTGGAATTCTGCAAATATGGCTTCAAGGCTGCTGGAAAGGTATCCAAAGAGATTGAAACTGCGGTTTTCTTCATGTTGCTTTATCTAAATCAGATTTGGCTTCATAATCCTGAAATAGACTAATTCCGTCTTTTTCCTCTGTGCTAAGCTTCATTGTACACAAACCTCCTGTTACAGCAATTGCGACAAACCACATTTTGCGGAATTGCATCTGCTGTCAAGCGGGACTGTGAACCTGGCATCCTAATAACGTTTAAAGTCGATTTAGTTGAGGCTTGTTTCGAGTTTACCCTTGTTTGTTCTGCCGAATGGACTGCACCGCCCTTGTCCACCCATGTTTCACCCTTGTTTCACCCTTCTGCTCTTCCATTTTTTTCACACTCCCACCTTACTTATGGCATTTAATCATACTTACATCTACCTTTAATCAAGCTGTGGGTACGCATCTAACTCCCTGTATCCTGCCGAATCTGGCAATAAAGTATACTCCGATCACTGGACCCAAAGCCATTGGAATTCGACGAACCATCGAGATCATTGAAACACTCATGGTGTACTTGTTTGAAGGTAATACAGCAGATACCATACTCATTGTTGCTGGCAGTGAGATTGCCGACCACGAAATGAAAAACAGTGCGCCAATAAGTACAGCGTACCAATAGGGGAAGAGAATTACAATTACATAGCCGATCATGGCAATCAAATTAAAGACAAGAAGAGCTTATTTATATCCCAATCTATCTATCAGCCATCCACCAGGATATGAATACAATGCTGAAACAATCATTCAACAATACATCAACCGTTGGGAAATTGAAGTAAACCACCGTGACAAAAAGAATAATCTTGGGCTGGGACAAGCACAGGTGTGGAACGAACAATCCGTTATCAAGCAACCAGCTTTATTGATTGCTGCATATAGTATTATGCTACTGGCCAGCCTGAAATGCTATGGATATGAGCGTACGGATAACTACCTGCCACAGCCCAAATGGCGAAAAGTATCTGTTAGTCCATCATGCAATGATCTGGTTAATCAGATGCGTAAAGAGCTAATAACTGCTACACGCCTACAAAACACACTTGATGGAGTTTTTCCGCAGGATCGGAATCCTGCGCTACATGGAAAAAGCCCTCGTCCATTACTAAGCGAGGGCTATATTTTGCATTGCCTGCCGAGGCAAGCTTTGCGGTATCTTTAAGTAAAATTACTTAACGATGACCATCTTCTTGGTTTGGTTCATTGAAGGTGTGCTGAGTTTGTAGAAATAGATTCCACTACCACAAGCATTGCCTTTGCTGTCGCGACCGTTCCAGTTAAGTTTCTGTGTACCCTGAGTTACAGGGAATGTCTTCACAGATTGGCCAAGGATGTTATAAACAGTTACGGTTCCGGTTTCGCCAGCTTTTACAGCTACGTCGATATTGGCATTGTTACACATTCTGAAAGGATTGGGATATACATTGCTCATTACTGTAGCAGTAGGAAGTTCTGGAGTTGCATTACCAGTTACGGTAGCTGTGATAGGCCCGTGCAGTTCTGAAGAAGTCATATCGACACTTTCTAACCAATAGTAATATGTGGTATTGAGAGCGACTTCACGATCTTCATGTCTGTAAGTGACCTGAGTAGATGTGTTGGTAGCACCGATCATAATAGGTGTGATCATTGTGGCGCTATTGATGTCAGAAGATTCGTTGCGATATACGCGATAACCGAGCATCTGTGATTCAGATTCTGAAACCCAAGTAAGGGCTACAAAGCTCTGAGCGGTAGTAATTGCATCAAAGAAGCTGAGTTCAACGGGTAGAGTAGTAACTTCCCCTTCGCTTAGCAAGATAGCTACTTCTCCCTCCTTGGCTGTGAAATCCACACCCGAAAAAGTAAATACTCTGGGGTCGTCCGCTTCACTGATGAAGACGGGTACGGAGCTATGCCACGCTCCTGCGTAGTAAATGGAGCCATACCAGTTTCCGGCCGGTGCGGTTACTTGAATATTCACGTTGTTGCCGGTTCCGGATAAACCTACCACCCTCAGGTTGCCCAAGGTAGCATAGTTCGGTAAATCTGTGATGATAGGGCTTGTTTCGTTTATACTACTATCATGGCTCAGGTCTTCAGAAGGAGCGATGGTAATATCCTCCAAGGCTGTGCCTTCCCCCTGTGGAAAATCCGGTAGCTCTTCTATCATAACGTCATCAATACTTACAAAGACACCAGCTCTAGCTATTGTCCCTTTAAATCCAATGTATCTGACATCGTTGGGATTTGTATTGATTATATATGAATACTGATACCACCCAGCAGCAGGCTCTGCCGGAGCAAACGTATAAATCGTGTTAAGCGCAGCGATTTCGGTGGAGTCTGTAGCTTGATCTGTAGTATTGATGATCAGTCTCAGATACGAACTCCAGATGGATGCATCTGTGCGATACAACCAGAATGAAATCCGATAGCGCGTCCCTGAAAATGTGATAGCAGGAGTATATAAAATTACAGTTGCAGAATTAGTGTGATTAGTACCTAATCTTGCCATATACTGGCTATTATATCCGGGACTAGAACTAATCCAATTCGCACGTGATGACGATAGTCTAGTTATCCATCCGGTAGGGGGGAAAGTAGCGCCTTCGAAGTTTTCTACTATTGGGAAAGTCTCCGCATCGGCAGTAGCTTTGCCGGCTGAACCACCAGCGATATAATTGTCTGCTTCTGAATAAGATGGAGTGGTCTGATCTCCAATTCTCACTTCTTCATTGAGGCTACCGGCCGGGTAAAACGCTCCGGTATTTGTCTGTGACCAAGCCAAGGCTACCAGTGCCATCATAGCCAAAGCGATTAGTAAAGTTCTTGTGCTCATCATTATCTCCTTTGTTGCATTACATGGTTTAGATTCAAGTGTGCGATTTTCGCACGTTTCAAATAGTGGAATCAAAGCACTTCCCATCAGCATTGGAGCTATAGATTCTTGGTATTTCCTGCAGTGTATGGGGAATAAAGCTTGGGTTTACCAATTTCACAGCGGAAATCAGTTGCTCGCGTAGATCACTGAGCTTCTTCATCAGTCCCTGAAGCTGCTCTGGTGAATATTCATGAAATATGTTCAGGCACGTAAAATCGTCCAAGATAACCGTGAAGCCACAGCTATGTGCATCTTTGTAACGGAGATCAAGCACCTCACTCACATCGATTATGTGAGGAATAAACTCTGGGTAACCATTAATCTCATAAAGTTCAAATTTCGTTTTCATAAAGAGGAGTAAATGCAAGAAATGAGCCAATCATTTATGATGGACAATATGTAAACATAAACAAATATATAACAATGCTATAGACATCATAGTAGTTTTGGCTACAATGTGCTCACTATCTGCTCATTTTGAGCAAGTTACTCACCAATCTTGCTCAAAATGAGCAGGTGATCATAGCACTTGAGATATTCTATTTGACAAAATTCAGGATCGATTAAGCTGGGATAGATCGGAAGA
>JAVEUB010000080.1:0-10229 GCA_034005785.1 Cloacimonas sp. (SeqCode)
TGTGCTCTTCCGATCTAGCTCTGTATATCTCAAGCATCATCTCATCCAGAGAAGTAACATTACGATCATGCATCATATCACTCCCACCCGGATAGCCCTGGCAGGTCTGGGTTTGAGCTCATTCAGGCGATCAAGACCGATATGATTGAGATAGGCTTGTAGGTTGGTAAGTGCTCTCAGTTCAAGGTTGGCTTTGAATGCGTCAATTTCGCTTCCTGTGAGCAGTTCGGTGGCAGACTGGTCTATTCCTACCGTCTTGACTATGCCCTCGCCCAGGGTCTTCAAATTGAGAAACTCAGCAGTTGAGTGTAGCATCAGGAAACAGAACCCAAAACGAAAAGAAACGAGGAATGGCTCTTCCTCAGACATGTCTTCTTGAGCGGCACGATTGTAGTGCTCAGGCAAAACGATGGTTCTGATCGCTTCCAGGACGATAGCTTTATGTTCTTTGAAGATGCCGTTATCGCCCATCTCTTTAGGCAAATTGAGGATGGCGAGTATGGCATCGATTTCAACCGGGATCGGTATCACTTGCCTTTCCTCATTAGCTCGGAAAGCTCTAAAGCTCTGCGACCAACCTGCTTCGCCCACTTGGATGCCAGCATGCCATTGGCTGCCCGTTCGAAGTCTCCGGCAGCAATAAAAGCCAAGGTGTTATTGAAACTAAGCAGGCCACCAATACCAAGATTGAAACACATGTTCAGCAGCACCGACTTGCGGACTTCATCCAGAGCATTGTAGATCTCAGGAATCTCATCCACAAGCTGTTTCTCGCAGTTCTGGATATCATTCTCCAAGAGCACATAGGCTTCTTGCTGGGAGATACCGCAGTCATCGAGATTGCGACCAATACCAATGGTTAATTTACCTGCCGTACAGCGGTATGGCTTCAGTCGCAGCCCCTCGTGTCTAATCAGCTGTTCTTTCATGCGTTCCAGTAGCGTTGCTCCCATCGTATCTCCTTGCGAGTAGTATTGGATACTCTATCCGGTGCAAGGAATCCACTACCCTGTATTAACACAAATACGGATGCATAAGGATGCGACAGAATTTAGCGTTGACAGGAATTGAACTCCATGAATATTGGGAGCGGACTAAGAATAGCTGAAACCATTAGTTTGCATCAGGAGTATATATGATAAAGTTACGTTTCCCATTCATGGCGATTATTGGTCAGGATGATTTGAGTCTGGCTCTGATCCTGAACTTAGTAAATCCTCGGATTGGAGGTGTATTGATTCGTGGAACAAAGGGAACCGGCAAAAGTACGGCTGTTTACGGTTTACCTCAGATAGGTCCCCTGATCAATGTCCATGAGTCTTGTAGTTACACCTGCTCACCGGATGAACCCGATCAATGGTGCTCATTCTGCAAGGCACAGCAGACCCACACCTTAGTGGAGAAAGAAGTGGAAGTAGTAAATCTGCCCATGAACATCTCGGAAGAGAATCTATCCGGGAGAATTGATGTGGAAAGACTGCTTAAGACAGGTGATAAGGTGTTTGTTCCAGGTCTTTTGGCCAAAGCCCACAGACAAATACTCTATATTGATGAGGTAAATCTGGTTCCGGATCATATCACTGACAGCTTACTGGATGTGGTAGCGTCAGGTGTCAATACTGTCGAGCGTGAAGGATTTTCAGTGGAACACCCTGCCAGATTCCTCCTTATAGGAACAATGAATAGCGAAGAAGGGGAGCTTAGACCTCAGATTCTTGATCGTTTTCCCCTTTCTGTAACTATCAATACCATACGTGATGTCGAAGACAGACAGGAAATCATTCGCCGCAACTATGCATTTGAAACCGATCCTGCCCAGTTTGTAGAAAGCTTTAGGGAAGTAAGCAATATGATGCAGCAATCCATTTTGGCTGCCAGAGAAAAGCTTCCAGAAGTCACGATACCAGAGAGGTTAGTGAAAAACATCGTTGATTTCTGCGTTCATTATATGGTCGATGGGCATCGTCCAGAGATTGTGATCGTTAAAACAGCGATAGCGTACGCTGCCCTGGAATTGAAACCTGAAGTCGAAAGCAAGCATGTAAGAGTGGTGATGAAGCTTGCTTTGCTGCATCGAACTCGGGACGGAGGACTGAAAAAGGCAGTGAATGCTTCTGATATCGATAGCTGGTTTGAGGGTATAAAAACAGACTCTGACCCGGATCAGGCTTTCTCCATGGATTACGATGTGCAGAACTTGAGCATTCTGAAAGGAGGATACCTTTCCCCATCAAAAAAATCCGGGAAAGTCTCGCCGAACTGAGTTTATTACTCGGTAGCGAGGCTAACGATGACTACATCGAAAGGCGTAGTCTGGTTAAACTAATACTCAAGCGAGTTCAGCATAAGGAATTAACTGCTGGAGAAATGGCGTTACTAAAAAGCTGGGATGATGTATGGGAGTCGTATGAGAAACAACCAGAAACTCTTGAGGCATTACAAGGAATATACTCCCTACTTTCTAATCCTGATTACAAGTTCATTGAGTTTAATGCGGATTTTACTGCTTCAGCACAATCTCCTTTCAATCGCTTGTTCGGTGATGCCATGAGTCTGAAAGAAGTAGTTACAATTGCTCTCAACTTTGTGAAGAGCAGACTGGTGGAAAGCCCGGTATTGAAAACTGTAATCAAGGGAGTAGAAGAACAATCTAAAGAATCAAGCACCACTTTTGATGTAAAGCTGGCAACACAGGAGATTAGCAAAATAGGGTTCAAACGCAAGAAGATCACAAGCTTCAAACATGGTGCAGGGATTCATCATACCACTGGTCCGATTGTATCCTGGTCATCAGAAAATTACGATGATGCGCAGCTGGCTATCTATCAGACTGTCAAGGGGGCAATCTCTGACGGAGCATTCTCACGTGATCCCTTTAGTATTTATGTCTCAGACCGGCACTTCCGATATCCCGTATATCAGTCCAAGCAAAGCTTCAATATCATGTTGGTGTTGGATATCAGCAATTCTGTAAAATGGATTTTAAAGTTTATGGAAAAGATAATCTCGATGCTAACCGCTCAAGCCAGCGTTTCGAAGGATAAACTGGGTCTGATCGTTTTTCAGGATGATCGTGCACAAATAATACATTATCCCACGAGTAATATACGTCATGTGATAGGAACGATTAACACGTTAACACCCAAGGGGAAAACACCTTTATCGGGTGGGATAAAACTGGCATTACAGACCCTGGAGCATAGCAGATTCCAGGTTACAGGCATGTCCAACGCCATTGTACTCCTCTCGGATTGCTTTCCAGAGCCTATTACCGGAGAGTATGAGGATCAGTTGGATGAGCCGGCTTGTCAGGATATCCTGAATGTATGCGATAAAATTGCCGCAGCAAAGATTAAATTCTTAGTTATCAATCCAGGTATCAATGGCATCAAAGGCTACCAGAAACACCTTGGCTACAGATTAGGAAAACTTGCAGCCGAGCGGGCTGACGGAAGTTTTCTAGATCTGATGGCGGATATTAACCGAACCGGTGATCCCAATGCCCGAGACTATGTATTCTCAGAAAAAATGATGAGTCAGTTTATGCGGGAGATCAATGATTTTCGGACGGGAACCTGTAGTAGCATGTCGATGGAGCATTAAATCCTGAAGGATTATTCGATCTGATCTATATCTAACGCTAACATGTAAATGATGTATCAAATTGTAACAGAAAGTTTTAAATACGCAGTTGCACTCTTCTTTACGAACCTTCCAATGGGGTTATCGTAAGTTGGTCTATCACTCTGATCTTGGTTACTTTTGAAACCCAGGAAAAGAAAGTAATCCGGCTTAAACTCATAACGCAAATTTCCGTAACAGCTCAAATTAGCATATACATCAGATGATTCATACGTGCTGATATTGATACCAGTTGAGATACTTACTTTCCTATTCGGTGTGTATTGCAACTTGCAATTAATTATCTCGTAACGATCATCTAATATTAAAGGGTAGACAGTTCCATTATAGACGATATAATTAACCTTGGGATAATCGTAGTCGATCAAACTCATATTTACCTGATAATCCAGAGTTTTGTTTAAAGCACCCCAGATAAGTACCGAGGCTTGATTCAGATTATATGCTTCACTCAAGCTATAAACCAGAGAGTGAGAATGGCCTGCATAAAGTCTAAAAGACAAAGCCTCTTTTTTTTGAGAAGTTAGTGATAAATTGACATTATAGGTATTGTGATTGTTATCGTACAAATCCAAGGGCGTTGCATACTCAGAACCCAGCGAAATACTTAGTTTAGAGTTCAAATTCACTGTTAGCGCAGAATTGATATTGTACACATAAACCGAATCACGTTCTGGATGAAACTCCGTACAGGAACTATTCAATATAAAATTGAAGTCCTTAACATATCCAGTATATGGCGCTGAATTCCACTTAGCCATCATACCATACCTAAGCAAATCCTTGTCATAAGGATAGCCTGCATCTAAAAATAGATCTTTGCTAACGTGCTCATTATAGAGATAAAGATCCCATTTGTCTGGATAGTAATTCAGCTGAATATAGCTACGAACCCCTTTTTGCATAACAACAGCTTCTGCTTCACTATTTCTGATCCCTATGACAACGTTAGTTAACATTTCCAGATTCTTACGCATGTTCCAATGGTATCTTCCACTATACGCATGATTGTAATAGCCGTTGTTGATCCTGCTGACAATAGCATTTGCTATTGTCAGCTTATAAATCGTCGGGATGAACGATAGGATCTGATAATAATCATCTCGGTTGATAAGTGTCTCATCATCAGTGATTTTTTTATCAAGGGCACCCAATATACCCCAATTTGTTGCTCCTGCATGTCCATTCATCTTGAAGGCGATTCTTGGCTGAACTATATTACGCGAGTAAAACACGGAGTTGTCAACCCCCAGTGAATTTATATCTTCGATAAAGAAGAACCTATTTTCCTCATAATAGGGAGGGTATTTACTATTGTAGATATCCTGTGCATTATCTGGTGGAATATCCGAAAAGTCCGGGTTAAACGCCACTTTGATGCGAGTGCTGTGACCTGGACTATATGAAAGATCTAGCCCTATGCAATCTGGGTCAAAACTGGTTTGCTTCCTAATCAGATCGTAGCTTTTAACCAAGTATGGTTTTACCGACAAATCCAGATCTCGATCTACGTAGTGTGGTAATACAATATCGCATCCATTAGAAAAGTAGTTTCTCTTCTCGCTGATATTGGCATAGGGCAAGCTGTAATACTCTCCCGTCTTGTGTATGTACCTAGTTAGTATAATCTTCCAGTTGTACGGCAGTTTTTGCTTAAAGCGCAATTCACTCAGAGGTATTTTCATGGTAACTTGCCAGAAATGTTCATCATGATTGGTTTCGTAGCTATAACTACTATTCCAGTTATAATCGGTGTCCATGCTCTCGTTTCGGACAAAGTCAGATAAATTCCCGGAAGGGAAGGCTTGGTAATTATAGGAATAATATGCCTGCGGTAGAGTAATAAGCTGTACCCTGATGTAGTCAGCGTTAGTTGCACCATCGCGAAATGCCGACGATCCCACCGTAAACAATGAATCTATAGAGATGACACAATGAACTAAAAGGTTGTTGTAATCCTGCCAAAGCCATATCCTGCTTTCGTGTGATTCAGGCAGCTTATCATCTGGATATAAGCGTATGAAACCACTTAGCATATTACTATCTTGCAGCACTGGTGCTTCAGATAGAGGTAGAACTACCGCTCCCATCAAGATAAGACACTGCAGAAAGATGATTAGAAATATACAGGTTTTGAAGTGATTCATGATCAATCTCCTCCATAATTTAGCATCTATTAGACAGTTATCTATCTGATAGCAACATAAGTTTTGAATCTTTTATTTCTAAAACAACATCAGCTATCGCCGATGTTTCTTTTTTATGTGATATAATGATAACTATTCGGGAAGCTGAAAGCATTTTAACCGTTTGGTAGATCATATTTTCGCTGAGAGGATCAACACTAGATACAGGCTCATCAAGGATCAACAATTTTGGATTTCTGAGAATGCAACGTGCGATTGCTATTCGTTGTTTTTGGCCGATCGATAGCGTGATACCATCGTTACCCAACTTTGTCTGATATCCTAATGGCATTCTTTCAACGAATTCACTAACATGTGCATTTCGTGCGGCATTGATTACATCACTTTCCACTGCTCTCAGATTGCCTATAAGAATATTATTGTATATTGTATCGTGCATCATTGACGGTTCTTGCTCCACATAGGCAGTATTATTTCTGATGGATTCGATATTGCAGTCATCCATTACAATTCCATCAAATTTCACTGTTCCACCCTGAACTCGGTTTATTCCTAACAAAATCGATGCGATAGTTGTTTTCCCAGAGCCTGAAGCACCTGTAATCAAATAAACACGTCCAGTGTTAAATTCAACTGAAACTTTATCAAGAATCACGCTATTGTTTTGATAAGAGAAGCTTACGTTACAAAGCGAGACGCATTTTTCAAAAAATACTGTTTTCTTATGCTCTAGCGGATACTCAGTAGGAGAATTCAGCATTTCGTAAATTCTTCCATATACAGGTAAATTCTTCTTGAAATTGATGATATTCTGAGTCAATTCCAAAGCTGGAGAATTAAGGATTTCAAAGTATGCCAAAAAAGCAAAGAGTGAGCCAATAGTAAACTTCCCATTGATAATCAATACTCCGCTAATGAACATAATCAACGTACGGCTGAACATTTGTAAGCTAGAACTAATAAACCCACTTGCATATCTTCGCTTTAACAATTTACAGTAAACTGCATAATAATCTCTAAAACTACTCACTACAGATTTATTTATTGAGTAATAGAGATTGAATATTTTGACCATGAATGTTTGTTTTACAACGGATTGGATGGTACTGCTATGAATAGTGTATTTTTCGATTAGATGCTTTTGATACCCAGCCAATATCTTGCCCATATATTGAGAAATAAAAACATTAAGGAAGATGACGGACAACACAATCAATGTCAAGTAAACATTCAAGATTAAGATACATATCGTTCCAAATATAATGATAGTTAGATTCTGCACAATCCTAATTGCGCTGCTTAAAAAAGACTCCATGATGTATACCGTATCATTCATTGTCCTATTAAACAAATATTCTTCTGTACTATTCTGAAACATGAGCATAGGCAATCTATGTATTCTAGTAACAATGTCTTTTCGCATCTTCATCAACACAATCATATTCAATCGTGCTAGAATGAACTCGTGATACAATGATAATACACTATCCAAACCAGAAAGTAAAACATACGCGATTAAAGCGCCAGCAATTATTGCTAATGCACTAGATGGGATAGCCTTATCTATGAAGTACTTACTAATATAAGGGATTGTTAGGCTAATTGCTGAGGACAGAAGCATTAGCATCAAGACAAGAACAACCTGCTTTTTATATTGTAGGAAGTATTTTTTTAGTATTGTTACAATAAGTTTTCTATCTTCCTTCATTTTCCCTGCTTAATGATTGCTTATATATTTGGTACAAATAATTCCCCATTTTACACGTTGTTCTATTTAAAACCCTCAAACTGCCTGCATATACTAAATTGTAAGCAATACAACGCATACAATGCTTGTTGGCATCACAAACCTCGCATTCTTCGAATTTAATCTCTCTATTGATTTCCCTTATTGAATCTAACTCAGTATTGTTAAGCCAAATGTCTGAGAGTTTTCTATGATGGAGGTTTCCGACCGCAAAGGGATAGCGATAACAAGGAAATACATTTCCTATTATGTCTACATAGATAAAATTCGCACCAATAGAGCAGATTCCGCCACTTTTGTCCTCATTCGGTTCAATAGGTTTGATTTTGGAGATAATGAACTCATGGTCGACGTCGAGTGACATATTTGAAGTGTTAGATCGTATTTCAGGAGAGAACGAATCTTCGATGAAATAATTGTAAGCGATTTTATACTGGTCCTCTAAAGACTCGAAATATGCTAAGGACGTTAAATTGTTTTTAGTAACAGCACATGTTAAGGTGAATTCAAGAGAATTTGCTTTCAATTTATCTAAAACAGAGACTACTGTATCGTGAGAATCCGTCCCAGTGAACCTTACATAATCTTCCTTATTACCATATAATGATATTTGCAACCTGTTCAGCCTGATGGTTTTCATTACTTGGATATCACTATCTTTAATAAGAGAAGCGTTCGTGAAAATATTAACTTTAAATCCGTAATCTAGCGTTTTCAGCAATATTTCGTTGAAATCGTGTCTCAGGAATGGTTCTCCTCCTGAAAATGTTACTTCTTGTCCTCCCATTAATTCGAATTCATCAAACAAACTCACATAATCATCGACTCTAAGCATGAGATTGCTATTGTATTTTTTACTTCCCCCTCTTATACAGAATAAACAGTCAAAATTGCACAGCGATTCGACATCTATTTGAATGTGCTCAGGGAGATTTTGAGATATTTCATTATCTTTAATATCAAGGCATAGATCATCATTAACTGCAAGATCCTTAATAGTGTAATCAGGTCTAAGTGATGGACAATGTTCCGCAAAATCAATAAATTTAATGTCGGATAGAAAACTTACAAGATCACTCATCCCATCAATATCGCTGTTATCTTGAACAAATTTATTCAAGTCATTATAACAATTAATATTATTGAAATGGGTTTTCAATAAACAAAAACAGTTGAGTCCGGTTTTATTAACTAAATATTGGACTCGATCTCTGCTTTCTATTATTAGCCACTCAGAGTCTTTGTAATAATAGTAAAAACTATTCGAAAACATGTTTATCCCCTTCTTAATGTATCATTTATATGAGCAATTTACATCAATATTTACTTGCACTCACAAGTAGTTACAATAATGGGAAGGCTGATTGTTTACCTAGTCAGTATTAATTGGGGTATACACACATCTTCCACCTCTTGCAGGAGGTGGAGTTAAGCATTTGGGATCAATCGCGAGTTTTACTGGTTCGCAAGGGAGGTCAGGATATGTTCCTTTTACCTCGGTTCTCTTATCAATGACTTTGTATATCATTAATTTCGCCATTTTTTACTCCTTTACTTTATCGCCTTCCCATTAACGTGCTGTTTGATTAGTCTCGTTTATTAATTTACTACATCTTGTGAAACATCGAAACTGTCAAGAAAAAAGTTAGTTCTCACATTCCTTCTCGTATTGAATCAGAGAATGAGAAGATGGTTTGTATCGTACCGTGTGACCTTATTGGGATTGATGTTGTAGTCCATAACAGAGATAAAATAAGTCACTACGAGTAAGGATAACTGGCAATATTCTTAGGCATGAATCTTGTTATAAAGAGCGGTTGATAGTACTTATCGGCATAGTCGTACCTCTATATTGAAAAGCACTAATCTGTAAGCACTGTCATCGTCCTGCACTTCCAATGAAACGGTGGAAAAGGAGTATGCGCTCCGGATACACCTACCGGGTTCATATCTGAGTTGTATTCGATCTGATCGTCTTTTACCCAGGGTGCAAGTGCTTTAATGTACTCTCGGGCATCATCGAGGCTGCTGGACTTGGTATCCAAAGCCATGAGATTATCCATCACTTCCACTGCATCGTTTAGGGGATAGACCTTATCTTGGGCAGCCAGAGCACGGCAGATATCACTGGTACGGTCATCCAGGATCACCACGAGCTTGTAGTATCTGGCTTTGGCTTTCTTGTAGCCCTGCAGCCTCCCAAACTCTCTGATCCTGAGGGCAGTGTGCTCTGCCAGTCCCTGCCAGTAATGAGATGACTTCTCTACGATATCACCAAACTGCTCTTTGAGCGTATCTGCCAACATCTCTTTGGTATATCCCTGTTCAATGGCTTTGGTAAGTGTATCTGCGAAGTTCTGCCGGACATCGGCATCGAAGTGGTTACCTATCCAGAACAACTGCTGCTTCTGTATAGTGGATGAGAGATGCTGATCTTCAATGCCCCAGAGTCCGATGCTGGTCTTAGTGGGTGCTTGGACTTGAGTGTCCTTGAGTCCTAGCCGCACACAGCGGTCTATTATCGCTTTGGTGGGATTATTGACCAGTGCAGCGAAGTCATCTCCCAACTGAGTATTGATGATGCCCATAAGCTTATCTATGGCGTTTTTATTGATCTTTTCGTCTCGTGGCATATCACTCAGCATTTGGATGGCAAGTCGGGAAGCATCCCGAATCTCGGTCTTCCAGATCGG
>JAVEUB010000351.1:0-2527 GCA_034005785.1 Cloacimonas sp. (SeqCode)
AAATCCTTATACAACAGCTCTTCTACCTCGCGCACGGAGACAGAAAAGTCGAAACGTGAAATAATGCTAACCAACTGCTGGTCGCAATTTTGCACGATCGCCTTAGCTGCGAAATAGTTTGCGGGACTAACGCTAAGTTCGCGTATACCCAAGCCGATCAACAATGGAATATATATGGGTGTGGAAGCCATTTCTCCGCAAACAGAGATGGGGGTGTTATATTTTGCGGCGCTAAGGGCTGACAGGCGAATAAGCCTTAGAACAGCCGGATGATGCTGAATGTAATAGCGGGAAACGTTTTCGTTATTACGATCTACAGCCAAAGTATATTGCACCAGATCGTTCGTGCCAATGCTAAGGAAATCACAAGCTTTGGCCAAAGCATCTGCTTCCAAAGCGGCAGAGGGAATTTCGATCATAGCCCCAAGCTCTATCGAACTATCGAAGGCAACCCCATGGGAATAAAGCTCTTCCTGGCAGTGGTTAAAGATATGTTTGGCTTCGGCAAAATCTTCAGCATCGATAATCATGGGAAACATGATGCGGATTTTCCCAAAAGCCGAAGCGCGCAAGATAGCCCGTAGTTGTGTGTGAAAAATTTCGTGATGAGCAAGGCTAAACCGGATGCCCCGATTGCCCAGATAAGGGTTTTCTTCCTTACCACCCAAACCAAGGGGTGCAAGTTTATCGCCACCCAGATCGAAAGTGCGGATTGTGATCGGCTTTGGGGCAAGGCGCACAGCTATCTGACGGTAGATTTCGAATTGTTCATCTTCGCTGGGTAAAACCTGACGTGAAAGATAGAGAAATTCGGTGCGGAATAAGCCAATTCCATCGCAACCAAGCTTGCTGATATTATCCATTTCTTCCAGAACACCCAGGTTAACGCAAAGGGTTATAGGCGTTCCATCTGCGGTTTGGGATACAGAAGCTTTCAGCTTTTCCAGCTTTTGGCGCAACAGCTCTCCCACCTGCACTTTTTGGGCATAGTATTCCAGAGTTTCTTCATCGGGATTGATGATCAGCTTGCCCTCATCGCCATCAACCACTAACAGGTCATCGTTATGAACTGTATCTTCCAGATCGGTTATATTGGCAATGGCAACGATGCCTAAAGCGCGGCTTAAGATGGACGAATGAGAGTTGTAACTTCCGCTACTACAAAGATATGACTTTATTCCAGAATGTGCCAGTTTGCTAACCAGGGACGGGGTTATCTCGGAAAAAATTGGAATCTGGTGGCTGTTCAGCTTATCCGGCAGGATTCCAGAAACACCGTTTAGGGCATTCAACAAGCGAGTGCCCACATCCAGGTAATCTGCTGAACGCAGGGCAAAAGCCTCTACGGTGATCTCTTCAAATTGCTTCACGATGAAGGAAAAACTATCCTGAACCGCCTTCACAACGTGATGAAGTTCCTCTTGAATTGCCTTAGTAACCATTGCCGTAATATCGGGATCATGCAAGATGTCACGATGGCTGGAAATAATGGCTGCATCCTGAGGACTAAGCCCGCTTTGGTGAATGTCTCGCTCGATTTCAGCATCAACAATGGCGATGGCATCCTGGAAACGCCTAATCTCTGCGTCCACATCTGCAAGCCCGATCTCGTAATGCTCTACCGAGTTGTCAGGTAAAGTAATGTGCAAAGCTCTTCCGATAAAAAGTCCATTGTTTATGCTATTGCCACTCAAACGCTGCACGCTACTCTCCAAAACCACTGGAGATCATATTCCCCAGTTCCGATAACAAATAATCTTCGTCCACGCCATCGGCTATCAATTCCAGGTGGGAACCGCATTCAGCCGCCAGCATCATAACGCCCATAATGCTTTTTCCGTTTACCTTCATGCCGTCTTTTTGAATGAAGAAATCGCTACGAAACTTGGTGGCAGCACGTACTAACAGTGCCGACGGCCTGGCATGTAAGCCCAGTTTATTGGTTACTGTTACTTCTATCTGTTTCATTTGTAATGCCTTCCATATTCTTTTTCATGGTTTTTTTGCGTATTTCATCGTTGATCTTGCGGTTAAAATCTTCGGCAGCATCATAGCCCACGCCTTTAAGGATCATATTCATCGCTGCCACTTCCACAATAACCGACACATTTTTACCCGGGGAAACGGGCAGAAAGATGATGGGTATTTTCACACCCAGGTGCTCGGCATAGTTATTTGCCAAACCGATGCGCTCGTAATCCATATTTTCTTGCCAGGGCATCAGTTCAATTTGCAGGTCTATACCTTTTTGTTTACGGGTTCGTTCGATGCCAAACATACGTTCAGCATTGATGAACCCCACTCCGCGGATTTCCATAAAATGTCCATAATCCCTACCCGGCTTGCCGAGCAGATTATCATTTAGGTATCGCAGGGTAATCAGGTCGTCACCTACCAAACTATGTCCGCGGTGCACCAGATCAAGGGCGCATTCGCTTTTTCCGATACCGCTTTTACCCGTAAGCAGGATACCCTGACCAAACACATCCACAAGCGTGGCATGGATGGTTTTTTCCAGCGCAAAGAT
>JAVEUB010000352.1:0-2565 GCA_034005785.1 Cloacimonas sp. (SeqCode)
TCTTGTGCGCCAAGTGTGGTGGTGCGATGGAGCCGCATAAAGACCAAGGCCACCATGAATATCGGTGTGCCAACAACAAGGGCGATTGCCTGTTGCTGACCTGTTTTAGGGAGGAGGATATAGCCGCGCTAATGTGGGACGGCATGCGCAAAGCAAGTCTCACCGACCGGGCGGCAAAAAACATGGATGCAAGAACGAAACGAGTTCAGAAACGCCTTGGGGCTTCCGTGGAGGAGATGCTGGAGGTCTACAAAGCGCGGCTGGCAGAGGCGGAAAAACGCCTTGAACGAATGGGGCAGCTTCGGGATGGACCCGAACTAACCCGCGATGAATATGTGCGGCACAGGGAAAAGCTCGTGTTGGAAAGGGACATATTGATCGACAAGGTGCGTGAAATCGAAAAGAAGGGCGAAGGGTATTGGCTGGAACCTTTGGTTGCATTCATCGAACAGGCGCGACAAAGCCGTCTTGCCACCTTGTTTGAAAATCCTGCGGACCTCGCAAATTTCTACAAGGGCATCGGCGCCACGCTCTTCTTTGCGGATCCGACAAAGCCGGGGCCGGAAGGCGCGCTTATCATAAAACGAATCTTTCCCCCCGGCGCCAAGCAAAGCGGACGCAGGGGGCCGGAGCCCGCGTTATACATCTTTTTCCCGTATCCATGGAAGATCCTGGCGGCGCGGCCTCCAAAGGCGGGATGGGAGGATATCTGGGATCAGCTTGTGGCCTATTTCAAAGACCCGATGCATCCAGATTATGCCGATGTCGTTCCCGATATCTATAAAGCACCTCCTGATAGTGCCGCTCCGATAAGGACGCAGAGCGAACGCCCCCCCAAAGTGGATGTAATAGAGGTCTCAGAGCAGATTATTGCCTGCTTCAAAGACCCGAGGAATCCGGACTACGCCGAACCCGAAGTTCGCAAAGCAACGAATGCCAAGGCGACTCCTAAAAAGTCGAGGGGCGGGCGATCCAGCTCGTAACATTATCTCCGCGATGGAATTGAGGGAAAGAGGTCGTTCCCTTCCGCACCGTATGAATTAATTGTATCTCGCCAAAGACCCAGCCCAGGGTTATTGTCCCTTGTGAAGAGAGCGGGAGTGTAAAGCGATGCGTGTCGAGGTCAAACCGGAGATGTTGCGCTGGGCGTGTGATCGCGCCGGGTATAGCATCGGCGAGTTGGCCCACCGTATTCCCAAGCTGCCAACTTGGGAAAGCCTTGGGGCCAAGCCCACGCTGAACCAAGTCGAAAAATTCGCCAAGACGGTTCATGTTCCGATCGGCTATCTCTTTCTGCAACAGCCTCCTGTTGAACAGGTTCCAATTCCGGACTTCCGAACAATTGGGAGCCGATATATTGGACATCCAAGTCCGGACCTGCTGGATACTATTTATATCTGCCAGCAAAGGCAGGAGTGGTATCGAGAGTATGCGCAAGCCACGGGTGAAGACCCGTGCGCCTTCGTTGGCGCGGTGAATGTCGCCAATAATGTGACGGCGACCGCAGCGCGAATCCGCCAGACGCTCGGATTCGACATTGCCGCCCGCCGAAACATGGGGACCTGGGAAGAAGCACTCCGGAAATTCATCGAACAAGTCGACGATGCGGGAGTGCTGGTCATGGTCAACGGGGTGGTCGGCAACAACAATCACCGCAAGCTTGATCCGGATGAATTTCGCGGGTTTGCCCTATCCGACAATCTGGCTCCGCTCATATTCCTCAATGGTGCAGATACCAAATCCGCGCAAATGTTCTCCCTTGCGCATGAACTGGCCCACATCTGGCTCGGGCAGTCCGCGCTATCCGATGTCGAGCCAATTACATTCCCTACACTTCAGATTGAAACATGGTGCAATCAGGTCGCGGCCGAGTTTCTGGTTCCGCTGGCCGATTTGCAGGGCGCGTATCAGGCGAGGAACGATTTAACCGAAGAAATTGACCGACTGGCGCGATATTTCAAAGTGAGCACCTTGGTCATATTGCGCCGTATTTTCGACGCGGGACATTTGACTCAAAAGGATCTGTGGGATGCCTATCGCGCCGAGGTGGATAGATTACTGGCAATTCGCCGGGCGGGTGGCGGCAATTTCTATTCTACCCAGGCGGCGCGGGTCAGCAAGCGGTTTGCGCGCGCCTTGGTTTCCAGCACCCTTGAAGGAAAGACCTTATACCGAGAAGCCTTTCACCTGCTTGGATTTTCCAAGCACGAAACCTTCCGCGAGCTTGGGCATAGCCTGGGGATCGAGTGATGGCCTACCTTCTCGATTCGGATGTATTCATTCAGGCAAAGAATCTCCACTATGGCCTGGATTTCTGCCCCGCATTTTGGGACTGGCTGATTGCGAGCAACGCATCCGGGCAGGTGTTCAGCGTCGAAAAAGTCGGCGACGAGATCAACAAGGGGAAAGACGCCCTCACGACATGGGCGGCTCAGCGCGGTCCAGGGTTTTTCCTCAAGCCCGACAACGCCATATTGCCCGCATTTGGCGTGCTTAGCCAATGGGCGGCGGCCCAACAATATGATCCTGCGGCGGTGAACAAATTCCTTCAATCCACAGACTATT
>JAVEUB010000353.1:0-2537 GCA_034005785.1 Cloacimonas sp. (SeqCode)
AAGGCCTGACCATAAATAGTGAGATATCGACCTGTTTTTTCCAAAAATATTAGCCAAAACGGCCAAATATGGTTAATTAATTTGAACAGTCTCCTCCAATAAGAAAACGCCTGAGCCAAAATCCTTGCTTGACAAAATACACCCGAGCTGTTATCCTGCGACCTAAACACAATAAGGACGAGATAATTATGCAAGGGCAACTATCGATACTACTTATATCGTTTGGCTTGGCGATGGACGCTTTTGCCGTATCCATAAGCAATGGGATCACCATTCAATGCTTGAAGCTGCGCCATGCAGTAAAAATAGCGATATTTTTTGGAGGTTTCCAAGCTTTGATGCCTGTCTTGGGATGGTTGGCAGGAATCGGTTTAAAGCAATATGTGGAGTCTTTCGATCATTGGATTGCCTTTGGATTGTTGACCTTCATCGGATTAAAGATGATCTATGAAGCAATCTGGATCGATGAAATTGAAAAGAAATGCGATCCCCTAAACCTGATCGTTCTACTTGGCTTGGCTATCGCTACCAGTATCGATGCAATGGCAGTAGGGGTTACCTTTGCTTTTTTACATATCTCGATATTTACGCCAGCTCTTGTTATTGGGGTTGTCACCTTCATCCTCAGTTTGGCAGGTGTTTTTATCGGCAATCGCTTAGGTGGACGAATTGGCTCTAAAATGGAAGTTTTAGGCGGGATTATTCTGATCGGTATGGGGACAAAGATTCTGCTAAGCCATCTGCTTGTACGATAACATTTGAGCCTCTACGAAGGTATCAATAGGTACCTGGAAGAATTGAGTAAGTAACCATTACAATGGAAGGGATTTATCCGTTTCCAAATTAAACCCTTTCTCATGTTTCTGCATCAGGGTAGCCAGATAAGTTCTTAGATTCACCATCCATTCGGGTTCATTATCCAGATGTTCATAGGTTGCTCTCATACAGCGTGCATACTGGTATAATCCCGCATATCTTTCGAACAGTCCAAATTGAGACATCAGCTCAGGGGGTAAATCCATAACCGTTTGGTACCCATCCAAAAAGCAGTTCTTAGCTATTTCCACCTGTGCGGAATCGAGTTCTTCCTGAAGGTTGTTTAAGGTTTGCACCACATCCATCGCAAACCAATGATACACAGCATCGTCGAAATCTATTGTCGTAAACAAATCTGTCTGTGCGTCGTAGAACACATTATCCAGTTCAAAATCGTAGTGTATCAAACCAAAGTTACTGGTGGTAACAGGCAATCGTTGAAGTGCTTCCCGAACCAATAGCAACTCTCTTAAAGCACTTTGAGGGGCTTTGAACTCCAGAAAGCAGGCTTCCACCCAGGTAAGCTGCTGTTCCCAGTTTGCCCTTTTGTGGCCTTTGCATCTGTATGAACTGCTAAGTTTATGCATCTGCCCCATTGTTTTGCCATATTGCTCAAACAACCTCTCGTCAAACGCCAATCCCTCGATCTTTTTACCGACGGCACATTTGAACACCACTGCAATATAATTCCCCATTTCCGTGGGGCAAACTAACAAATCCTTCCCCTCGCGGCTTGGGATGGGCTCTGAGGTACTAAAGCCATTGCTCCGTAAATATGCCATAAAATCCAATTCACTTTGTACCGATACCACAGTTTTCTCAGCCTCTGGAGCAAAGCGTAAAAAACAGACCTTGCCATCTTGATAAAAGGGATATACGGCATTGGAGGATATGCGATACTGATTAAGCACATCCATTCGCAAGGGATCATAAGTCCAGTTCTGCAGAAGCTCAATTGCGAGTTCTCGATTATCCAGCAGGTATTGTAGTTTCATCATGTTTCTTGTTTCCCATAGGTCGGTAATTAATCAGGATAGTTCTCAGGTTAGCTTTTTATCTTTCAGCGAATAGGTTATATTTACATAGTGCCGTTGCCATTTCAGAGTGTGCAGGGCAGAATTGAAATCGGCCATAGTAACCTGAAGGAACGAGTAGTCCTCTTCCGCAGAATCGTCATCCAGAGAGAATTGCTTGGCTTCAATAGCCTTTCTTAGCCTCACCATAGCGGCTTCCTTAGCCAGAAAAGTAATCTCAGCCGCAGAATAGCCAACTGCCGATTCCGAAAAGCTAAAGAGATCCACATCATCCGCCAGTGGCATGTTCCGGGTGGCAATTTCAATAATCTTCTTGCACGCTGGCAGATTAGGCTTCTTAATCTCAAGTTTATAGTCAAAGCGTCCGGGTCTCAGCAGTGCAGCATCCAGTAAATCGGGTCTGTTTGTGGAAGCAAGCACCGTCACATTGCCATAATCGCTGATCCCATCCATCAGCGCCAGGAGCTGGTTTACCAAAGTGGAATACCACTTGGAAGATTCTCCTGAAAGCCTTGTCTGAGCGATGGAATCGATCTCATCGATAAAGATCACTGAAGGCTGAAACTCTCTGGCTTCCTCAAAGATGTCCCTGAGGTTCTGTTCGGACTGACCAAAGTTCTTATTCAGGATGTCTGGGCCGGAAATAGGAATAAAATGAGCGTTCACCTCATGAGCGATAGCTTTCGC
>JAVEUB010000354.1:0-1892 GCA_034005785.1 Cloacimonas sp. (SeqCode)
TGATCACCAACAGGAAAACCATCCAAAGGCCATAAATGCCCGGGGGCATCGGCCCAACCTGAGTTTTTCCGCAAGCGCCGAGCAGCGAGGTCAGGCGGCGCAAATTGACCGTCAGAAGCGGCAAAACAACCCGGCCCGGAAGCCGCCGCCGCCGAGGTCGAGGCGGAAAGGGCTGGCCCACTACTCGTCGCCCGGATTCGGGATGAACGGCGCGGCATACATGTCGGGTGCCAGGAGCCAGCGGCCCTTCAGGTGCTCCCCGCCGCTGGACAGGACCTCCTGCGTGTTCGCATCGCGCACGGTCACGGCGCTTGAGCTCTCCCCGTCCCAGCTTTTCACCCGGCCCAGCAGGTAGCCCCCTTCAATAAAAACGCCCAATCCTTTCCAGGCATCGATCTCCAGCCTGGCCCCCGTTTCAAAGGCCGCGCTGTTTCCCCTGCCCGTCATGGCCAGCTCATGGGTCTGGACCTGCCCCAGCACGCCGTCCCGAAAGATCATCGTGGCGTCATAACGGCATTCGGCGAAAATCCAGCCGGCATGGGCGTAAGCGCCCAGGCGGACGCTGGGATTCAGCGCCAGGCTGGCCTGTGCCCCCAGGTGCGGATAAATCATTTTCATCCCCAGCCGGTAATCGGGAACCTCGCCGACGACGGAGAAGCGCTCGGGGTAGGGATTGGTCTGCCAGCCGGAATTGACGAAACGATAGGTGATGGTGCTCGCGGAGGCCTGGCGGCGATCGGAAATACTGATGCCGGCCGCCAGGGAAATCATGGGGCTGACGAAATGGCGCAGGCGGGCGACCAGCGGCTGGATGCCTCCCAGCGGCAGCAGGACTCCGCTGCCGACGCCGATGTGGGTGACGACCTGGAAGGGATAGGGGCTGGACATGTAATGGTAGGCCAGCGAGCGCAGGAACTGCCGGTCACGGTCGATCACGCGGTTCAATTCCCGGGGCTCGGCAAAGAAGGCGCCGGCGCCGAGTTCGACCTGCCACTTTTTCCACGGCTCCGCGTCGGGGGGCGGCGCTTCGGCATCGGAGCCTGAAACGAGCCCCTCGCCGTCGGGCAGGCGCTGCAGCTTGATGCGTAGGGTCGCCGACTGGTCGGCGCTGAGCTGGATGCCGCTGGCCACGTGCGACTGGTATCCCGCCATGTCGAAGCTGACCTGGTAGATGCCCGGGGCCAGGCCCAGGAAGCTGAACGCCCCCTTGCCGCCGCTGGTGAACACCTTGGTCTCGGCGTTGTTGGCCACGTTGACCGCCGTCACCTCGACGCCGGCCAGGAATTCCCCCTCTTCGCTCTGGACATTGCCGTAGATGCGGGCGCTGGTCGCCTGTCCGGGAAGCCGGCCGCCGGCGCTGACCGCCAGGGCACACAACAGCAGAAATGCCTTCATGGCTCGCTGCATCGTTTCTCCTTGCCGGGCTCATGGAACCCATGCTCATTGCTATACGTCGCCACCCGGGGCATCGTTCATTCGAGATTCCATATTATCCCATCGTCATTCTTCTTTCAAAAGCAAACTGAATCGAGAGGTGCCATGATCCGCTTTCGAGATCATCATCCGGAACGAAGTCGCGATTCCTGCGGAAAACGAGATATTCGGAGTGCTTCCTCTATTCACTGATTGAATGAAGAGAACCCATCTGGAGGCAACATGAAAAGAAGGCAGATCCTGGCCGTAACGGCCATGGTATTTTTGCTGGCCGCCCCGATTCTGACCGCGGGCCTGAGTGCCCAGGCGGGCAGGCTGGCCCCGGCGAACAAGATCCTGGTCACGGGCCATGTATCCGTCATCAACGGCGCCGAAGGGAGTTGGCTGATCTGCCCCGGGCTCGGCATCCGGCGCAACGGCAGCCCGATGACCGGCCTGGACGTGCGCCTGGAAAATGT
>JAVEUB010000354.1:1902-2555 GCA_034005785.1 Cloacimonas sp. (SeqCode)
GAAAGAGACGGTCCCGGGCTATTATTCCGCGCGCATCACCTCCATTGTGCCGGTTGCCGGCATGAAGCTGCGATTCACGGTCGATTCGCCGGTGTTGGTCCCGCTGTCACGCACGCTGCTGCCCAGGAAACCTGCCATTACCGGGACAGGCATCATCGGCTCGCTGGCCGTGATCACTCAGCCCGCTGCCGGGGCCAGCCTGAGCGCCGCTGCGCTGGGAGAAAGTTTGACGGTTTCCTGGAAAGGCGGCGCGGCGCCCTTCACCATCGGCCTGATGAAGCCGTCCGGAAGCGCCGTGCTGTCCATCTTCGAGCAGGCCGGTCTGCCGGGAACCAGTTATCCCCTGCCGGCCGCGCTGATGCCGCCGGGCCTCACCTACTCCATCATCGTCATGTACAACATGAAGCCGTTTGCCCTGCAGGCGTCGGGAAAAGAACTCCCTTCCCTGCTCGACAAGTCGTCCAGCGTCACCCTGGGCGGTTCCGACATCATTACCACAAGTATTTTCTGAAACTTCCCGGGACCGCTTATCTTTCTGCTTCGTTATCCTTCGTGCCGTTGGATCAACGCGACGCTGGGACGAAACCGGAAACCCGGTTTTCGCCCCAGCGCCCTGTTTCTTCAACGCGTCAACATTCTTCTATATCAACGTT
>JAVEUB010000081.1:0-10120 GCA_034005785.1 Cloacimonas sp. (SeqCode)
AAAACCTGGATGAAGCCTATGCGCAATCCGCTGAATTTTCCAGCCTGATCCAACAAAACGATTTGTATCAAAGTATCTTTAAACACTCACGTGTGCTGGAAGGATTGGTGCGTCAAACCGGTATCCATGCAGCGGGAGTGGTTATTGCGCCAGGTGATTTAACTGACTATGTGCCATTGGCTTGCAGCATCCAGAAAGAAGGCGAAAACGTTGTCCTGGTGCAATACGAAGGTAAGTGGCTGGACGACCTCAAAATGCTGAAAATGGATATCCTGGGGCTAAAAACCCTTACCCTGATTCAGAAAACTATTGATCTGGTAAAGCAGTCTCAGGGTGTCGAGATAGATATCCGAGCGTTGATTCACAACGATAAAAAAGTATTTAACCTCTTGGGGAAAGGCGAAACAGACGGTGTGTTCCAGTTTGAATCGGACGGCATGCGCAAGTACTTAATGGACTTAAAACCCAATAGATTCGAGGATCTGATCGCTATGGTAGCGCTATACAGACCCGGACCCATGCAGTTTATTGACCGCTACATTGCCCGAAAACACGGAAAAGAAAAAGTGACTTACGATCATCCGCTGGTGGAAAATACTTTGAAAGAAACCTTTGGAGTAACCGTTTACCAGGAACAGCTGATGCAGATTTCCCGCGAATTGGGTGGGCTTACAGGTGGCGAGGCAGATATGCTGCGTAAAGCTATGGGTAAAAAGAAAACCGAGCTGATGATGATGTATCGCGATAAGATCATGGAAGGTGCCAAGGCGAATAACGTGCCGTTAGTTACAATAGAGAAAATCTGGCAGGATTGGCTTAAATTTGCCGAATATGCCTTCAATAAATCTCATGCTACCTGTTATGCTTTGGTAGCTTATCAGACTGCGTATCTGAAGGCTTGTTTCCCGGTGGAATTTATGGCTGCACTGCTGTCGCTGGAAGACGATCCCTCGGCTATACCCAATAAGATTGAAGTGTGTAAAAATATGGGCATCAAGATAATCCCGCCCAATCTGAACCGTAGCGAAAGTGAATTCAGCGTGCATGGCAAAGAAGTGCTGTTTGGTTTACGGGCAATAAAAAACTTGGGAGATTCGGCCATGCGTGCGATTATCGAAGACCGCCAAACTTCCGGACTCTACACCAATATATTCTCTTTTTGCAGCCGTCTGGATAGTTCCGCGGTGAACAAAACGGTGTTAGAAAGCTTGATAGCCTCGGGCGCAATGGATGAACTTGAGGGCACCAGGGCACAAAAATGGGAAGTTATTGAGCAAGCTTTGGTGTTTAGTAGCGGTGAACAACGTGATCGCAAAAAAGGGCAAATATCGCTATTTGATCTGATCAATGATGATAAAGAGGAAAACGATTACTATCCGCCTCTTCCTGCAATTGAACCCTGGAGCTACCTGTATCAGCTTGATAAAGAAAAAGATGTGCTGGGTTTTTATATGAGCGGACATCCGTTGTTTGAATACCGGAGCTTTATTAAGCACCTTACAAATGCCAATTCTGCTTCGGGGAAAAGCAAGAGCAATGGAGAGCTGATGCTGGCGGGAATTATTAGCTCCATATCCAAAAAGAAAGACAATAAGGGTAACCCCATTGCCTTTGTGGAATTTGAAGACCTGAATGGAAAGTTTGAAGTTCCGCTGTTTAACCGAGACTATGAACAATTTTTCAGCACTCTGTTACCGGGAAAAGTGTACTATATCATTGGGGCAAAATCTACCTATAACGCTAATGAAGATGGTATCTTACGCATAATGCCACAAGCTATCATTCCCTTTGAACAGCTCCCTCGTGAGCTAAGAGGAGAGCTGAAAATTCTGCTTAATTTTGAGCAGATTAAAAAGGGATATTTAACCGATATCGGGAAGTGGAATAGCAAACATCCGGGTAATTTTAAGCTTGTAACTCAGGTGCAGACTGAGGATTTGAATAGTTATCAGTTGGAATCCCGCAAGCTAATTTACCCAGAAAACAGCATTTTAACATGGTTAGAAAAAGAAAAAATTGATTTTCAAGTGAAGGTACACATCAATGATAAAAACGCTTAGTTTTATTCTGCTGTTAGCTATGGTGGGAGTTTCCCTTGCCGGGCAAGAGATTATCTACGAAAGCTACGCCGGAAAGGTTGATTTTTGGGTGCTTGTTCCCTACAATACCTTTAATTTTAAAAAGGGACAGGATGTAGCAGAATACCAAATTGCGCTTAACATCCGCAATGGAAAAAAGAAACAGTTGGCAAGCTTTGGGCAGAATGTAAAAATGCTGAAACGAGATTGGCTGGAAGATTCAGCTATACCCTTTCATTTTACTCAGGATTTGCCACCCGGAGCTTACAGCGCAGATTTGAAGATAAGAAATATGGATTTAGGCGAAAAACGCAACCTAAAAAAAAGCTTTGAGATCGGTAAAGAAAGCACCGAAATTGGCCTTAGCTGGATACTTGCGCAGCGAGAAGGCATCCGTTTTATCCCAAATAATCTTGCTACTTTAAAGGAAGAAATCGAGCAGGTGATCTTACGCCAAAGCTTCTCTCTTGATCTGGATAGCCTAAGAATAAACATAGACAAACAGCAGCTAATGGTTACTCTACCCCAAAGCCCTATCGAGCTGGATTTGAAGCCATATCTGCCTTCCACCGCTCAGAACACACTGAAACTTACCATGTATGAAAAGAATGTTCATTATGCGCTGGAGCCATTCTTTTTTTCACCCTGGTATTCTTATTCTCTGCGCTACAGCATTGCCGATCAGTTAGCCCAACTTCGCTATATCGCCACACAAAATGAGTGGCAAGTGCTAAGGCAGATACCAGCAGATAAACAAGCACAAGCGATTGAAAGCTATTGGAAAGCCAACGATTCCAGCCCTGGAACTGTGCGTAACGAAACCCGGGAAAAGTTCTACCAGCGCGTCTTACGGGCTGATGAGCAATTCACCATTCATAAAAAATTGCAGGGTTGGAACTCCGACCGTGGTAGAATATACATCAAGTACGGCGAGCCTGATGAGATAAACACTGAAGTACACCCCATAGGCAGGTATCCAAATATCACCTGGACTTATTATAAGCAGAATAAGGAGTTTTACTTCGCAGATCTTAAGGGTTATGGACAGTACCTGCTAAGGAACAAAGATGATGAGTATTAAACGGATTGTTGCACTGTTAACGGCTTGCCTATTAGGGGCAGGAATCCTGGCGGTGAATAACCTGAATATGCATATTGACAGTAACAGGTTTCTGGATAAAGAAAAAAATACTATTCTCTTGCTCGATTATCAGGTACCTTATAGCAATCTGATCTTTTTAGCCAGAAATGGCGGGTATTTTGCTGAGCTGAAAGTAGGGGTGACAATAGCGACTACTGATAGCGTGATTGTAGATCAGGAAGTAGATGATATTATTGGTATAAGCAATAAATTTGATGCAAGCAACAAGCAGAAATCATACCTTAACCGCTTGAGCTACATTTTACCTAAAGGCAATTTCCAGGTTAGGTTTGAAGCCACCGACGTCAATTCTCAAAAAACTTTCGTGTGGGATTTCGAGGAAGACAGCTTACCTGGGAATGCCCTTATGAGCGATGTAGAGCTAAACTTGGAAGTGCGGGCAGACACCTTGAACTACTTGCCTAAATTCCAAAGAAATAAGGTTTTATACCTTCCTCAACCGTCTATTCTGGTAAACAAAAGCCTCAGCGATTTCGTCTATTTGTATCTGGAGATTTACCCACAAGGCGATAGCACTAATGGAAACAACCTACTGAATCTCTTGCTGGAAAAGGATTCTTTGATTGTAATGGATGAATATATAGATTTCAAACCTGGCAAGACTATCGATAGCATAAATCTAACAATCCCTGTGGCTGAGCTTAGCCCTGGGATGTATTCTGGAAGCGTGGTAGTTCAAGCTGGGGAATCAACAGAAGAGCGCAATTTTGAGTTTGTATTATACGAAGAGAAAGAGGATTTTGTTTTCCTATTTTCTAATCCCGATGATGAATATGAACTAATGCGTTACTTTTGGGGCAATAAACTTCCACCTGATTGGAAAGGGATGGACATGGACAAGAAACGCCGCTACGGTACTCAATTCTGGCAGAGTATGGCACAAAGCACCAAGCGCAGCGTTAAGGACATCCTTCGCCTTGTACAGGAACGGATTGATTATGCCAACCGTTATTTTAGCCATCTGAAGCCAGGATGGACTTCGGATATGGGGCGGATTTATATCAGAAACGGAGCAGCAGATGAAATTACCCGCGATACAAGCTCGGACAAAAGCCGCTTTGTGCGAAAAGATTACCAGATATGGAAATACTCTACCGGCAACAAGCCTGTTTACGTTTTTATTGATATTCAGATGAATGGAAATTTCCGTTTGATTTATGCTGCTGATGATGATTTAGAATCATCCAATCCTGACTGGTTGCGCTATCTTGGCACTGATTTTGAGAATTCGCTACTAAACAACTAACCTTCGAGTATTGGAAAGAAGGCATCTTCAAAATGATGCACCTTAAAGCTATCAGTTGTTGGATAATAAAACACAACCAAAACGTCGAAACGAAAAATATGGTTGTTAAATCTCGGATTCTGACTAACATATGATTGAGCAGTTCTACTGATCTTTTTTTGTTTAGAATATGCAACTGAAGATAAGGCTGTTTCTATAGAGTGCGAAGTTCGTGTTTTTACTTCACAAAAGATAAGGCGTTGATCTTTTTCTACAATCAGATCAATCTCACCACAAGGCTTACGAAAATTACGACAAACAACAGCATAACCGCACCTTGAGAGATGCGAGGCTGCTATGTTTTCGCCTAATATGGCAAGCTCTTTAGAAGAATATGAATTCATGAACCAAGAAAAAGCTTGACGAAATAAATGTCAAGGATATTGGTGAATCCATGATTAGAAAGAACACCGAAAGGTGGAGGGAAGTATGAGAAAAGTTATTTTATGCATAATTGCACTGGCAGCTATGTTTAGCCTAGTTGAAGCTGCTCCGTTCCAAACACTTGGAATGCTGCGGACTCCAGATGCTTACGTTTTACCGCACAAGGCGGCAGAGATCCTTCTTGTTGGTTATTACCGCGATGTGGCACATCCATCACCTGTTACAGATGGACACAAAGGCTGGTTCCCCTATGGAATGGTCGGTGTGGGAATTCTTGACAGAGTGGAGCTTGGTTTTTTTGCCGGAGATAACACAGAAAAAGATGGTTTGGTTTATTTTATGAACGCCAAGGTGAAAGTTTTAGAAGAAGGCTTGCGGATTCCACAGATTTCCGTGGGTATGGACAATATTTTTTCCCCAGTGCCCAAACACGGTGTCCAGTTTCTAAATTCCAATGAGGCTTTTAGCACACACCCTGATGCGGATTCATATGAATATTATTCACCATATATTGTGGGCTCGAAACAGGCTGTTTTGATGGGCATCCCCTGGATGTTTAACCTTGGAGTTGGCACGAACCGCTTTGTGGGTCAGGTTGCCAGATCGAAATTGTTTAATGGTGTTTTTTCATCCATAGAAATGTCTCCCCTAAGAGACCTTACAATACAGGGAGAATACGATGGCGAAGACTTCAATGCCGGTATAAAATACTCCATCAAAAACTGGGGTATTAAGGTTGGAGCAAGTGCATTAGAAGACTTGGCCAAAAATAATGGTTACGAAGACAACTTACGTATGGCTGTTGGTCTTTCATATTTGTTTGATAAATATGCCGAGGCTAAACGCCGCCCCGACTTGATGAAATTTGCAGCAGAAGCTCTTCCCGAGGACATCTATACTTATCAGGATGAGACAGCTCCAGTAGTTAATGAAGAGGGCATTGTAATACCTCCCACCGACATCTTTGAAATTGGTCCAGACGGTGAAGTTGTTTCATCCAGCACAAGCTTGCAGACCCCAGGCTTAGTAACCCAGGGTAGTGGAGAAGCATACAAAGAGCTATCACCAGAAGTGCAAGATTTGTTGAAAGAGCTTACAGCCTTGAAAGATGAGCGAAAAAAAGCTCAGCAAGCAATGGACGAACTTCGCAAATGGATTCAAGAGCTGAAAAAACCTAAAAATTAAAAAAGAACCACCATGTTTGTGTTGTGTAGGACAAAGATTCATACTTCCATGAATGTCATAACAGAGTTCAATACGCCGCAAGTGCTTGCTGGCTTTGAACTCTGTTACCACACAAGCAGGATTTGAAGAGAATATAAGTGAGCGGGGTTATGAAAAAGAATTTTAGAGTACTGATACTCGTCGTTTTTGCGTTGTTAACAATCAATCTCGTCCATGCGCAAGAATCACCAGAGTATACCAAGGAAGATCTACAAAAGCAAATATCTGAGGAAAAGCAGCATATTAGGGAAACCGCCAAAGACTTTTTTATCAATACGCTCCCTTCTTTAACACAAAGCGATCCTGAGGCTGCCGATCAAGCACTTGCCCAAAATAGTGATCTATTTAACAAACTTGGGCAAGATGATTTTATGTATTTGCTGGGGCATTTTTATGCCAGGATGGGGCAAAACACTCGTGCAAGTGGCATTTTTAACTCTTTACTCAAAACAAATTTGAATGAAGATGCCCGAAATATGTTGAACCTGGTGTTTTACCGGCAAATGATAGAGCATCTGCAAAAAGGAGACCGCAAATCTGCTAAAGACTTCTTACGCGCGGTAATTTATGAAAACTATAACATTGATCGTTATTATCCCGCATACCTTTATGTCTGGGCAGACTTAACAGTTGATGATGGTGATTTCGAGACCGTAGCCAGTATCCTTGATAATTATAGCCAAAATCGCGATACCATTTTGAATCGGCTGTTACCCAGTAAGCAGTTGATTCTCAATAGAGTACAAGCCATCGATTTCACCAGTTTTTACGCTGACCCTTCACAAGCTGAACACCAAAAACTTATTGATCAAGTCGAAACCATAAAGGTTGATTTGACTGGTGTTTACAATGAATTGATAGCTTTGAAGGGTATAATTTACCTTGATGCTGTTGTTCGCTTGCACAAGGAAGAAATGGGCATGCTTGATGATCTGAAGAAGATCATCACTGATTATTACGATATGAAAACCAAATCCGACACATTTATCGCCGATGGCTATGCCAAGCTACAAGCCATCAAGGATTATTCCGTCTCTTTCAAAACTCACATGGACATCATGGATCGCATCCTCCAACGTCAATATGAGCGTTTTTTAGCTAACGACCCCTATGTTCAAGGCAAAGACTATAGTGACTTGTTGTTTGATCGTTTAATTGAAATTGAGAAGAGCATGCAATTCTACGACGAATACATAGCTGAGCTGGATACCAATATTGCCGATCCAGAACTTGCCGGTGAAGTTGAAAGGCTAACGGCAACACGAGCAGATTTTTCGGAAAAACGTGCGGGATTGCAAATAAGAAAGAATGCTTATCTCGAAAACCAGAAACATACTAGCGCTGTTCAAGAAGAGATATTTAATACTATTCTTAACGATTACTATTCTTTGAACCAAGATAAAAAAGACATCGACCTTCAAATTGCAGAAATGGAGAATTTCTTTGCCACTGATGCGAAGGATGTCTTTAACGATCAGATGCGTGATGAGATAAAGGCACGATTACAAACACAGGTAGCGGTTACTTTGGGCGATCAAACGCGCGATGAGCCTATTCGTATGAATGTACGGGATATGCAGTCTAATGTTGAATTTATAAAAATGCAGCTAAGTTACCGCAACATTCAATCCAAAGAAATAGCCCGCTTAGCCCAAAGTAATACTCTTACTTTGGAGCAAATGACAGAGCGTCAAACAGAGATATTGGCAGAAAAGCGTGAATTGATCTCCAAGATTCGAACCTTCACAACTGATAATCCCGATTTTCATGCCATTGAGCAACCTGATGGTGTTTTCCTGATAACCAATGCTGATTTATTCTACAAACTTGCTGAGCTACAGTACGCAGTTGATATAAACAATCCTGCACTCGCTCTGGCAGAATACAGAAAAGCGATTCAGCTAAACCCGAACTTTGTTTATAGTGATGCTGCTCTATACAATATTGGTTTCATCAGTAGCCAACTGAAACGCAATCAAATTGATGCCAACAAAAACCGTTTTTATGAGTTAAATATGTCTGCTTCATCTATGGACGAAGCCAGCAGGTATAAATACTCAGATTTCGCAGAAGCTATTGAAGCTTATCAGAACATCGTAGATAATCATAAAGACTCTAAGTATTTTGATGAAGCGCTTTTCCGTATGGGTGTACTTAATTATTACCTTGCTACCGATGCTGATGATCCCGCAAGATATTATGCTTTGGCAGCCAATAGTTTCAACCAACTAATCGATAAACCTAACAGCAGTTTAAAATATGACGCCATCTACCAACGTGGCTGGTTACGCTTGAATTCTGCTAACGATGAGGATCTGAAGCTGGCAATGAGCGATTTCCTTACTTTGCTTAATGCCATAGAAAATAAGCTGATTACGGATCCCATCCTGGTTCAAGATTATCAAGATGATGCAATTGATAACATTGCCTACTGCTTGATTGCTTTGGACGGGGCTGATTTCTCGTCTCAGGCAAAAGGTGTAGCCCAACTGAAAGCTGTATTTGGCAACTACGCTAATACTGATGTGATTCGCAGAGTTGTGGATAAGGCTGCGGAAAGTAAATTTAAACTGGCTGCTACGATGCAAGCTGCTGACTATATTTGGCTTAAGATAAATCTTAGTCCTTTAGCTTTAGATAATCCCAGTTTAGTGGATTCCATCCTCTACACTTATGCCACAGCTCAACGTGACATGCGGGAAGGCCAGAATTTCGATCAGGTAACTCAGGACTTGTATCAGAACATTATCACCAATTATGGCAAAGATTCTGCCTGGTATGCTGCTAATAAGGAAAATGCGAATATTGCCACTCAACTGAAAGTGGTGAATAATGCATTCGAAGAACGCCGTAAACGCCTATATAACGAGTTTGTTGGCGATCCTACCAACGAAGCACGTATGCTTGCCTACCAGCAACATGTGGACTCGTTTGGTGCTTTCACAGAGCTTCATGGCGAGGGATACACTACGTGGCAAAGAGATAATGAGAAGATAACTCTTACCATTAACACGATGTTGGCCGAAAACTCGAATCTCCCCAAGAACTATTTGCAGGCAATAGCAAAGCTGTACCAGTATAACGCCAAGTATCCGGACGATGCAGATTTCTTCTTCAACGAAGGCTTAGCCTACACGTTCTCTAACAACACGTATAACATGCTGAAAGACAAGTTTTTGGTAGAAGGATTCATAGCAGAGGCAGGTCTTCCTGCTAATGCTGATGAGCTTTTTGCGATGTTAAACGCCAATTCGCAGCGTTTCATAAGCGTTCTTGTTGATGATAAATACCGCTCTGATGAACGAGAACAACAGTCTATAGCAATACTGTTAAGTTTAGGCGATATCCAATATAATCGTGAAAAGTTTCCCGAAGCCACTATTCTGTATCTTAAAGCCTTAGAAAAAGAATCATTAATAGAAAACAGGGTTAAGTTCGACACTTATGGAAAGCTGGCTTTGATGGCCGAAACCTTGAAGAACTTTGCTGGTTCAGAGCAATACTACCGCAAAGCCTTAGAATTTGCCCAAACTCCTGCAGAGAAGGCTGCTATAGTTTCTAACATCAACGTCCAAATTCAAAGCAATTATGAAACATTAGAAGCGAGCGGTAATTTCGCTGTGGCTGCAGATGAAAAGTTGCGTTTAGCGCAGCAATTAACACCTACCGAGTCCGGTCTTATTCAAGGGCTTAAAATGGGAGCTACAGATTCCTATCTTGCAGCCAAGGAGTATCAGAAAGCTATTGATATTTTGCTGGAGTTAGCTGGAACGAAAACTGATATTAACGAAATTTACTATTATTACTTCCGTGCTTGGGAAATAGCCAAAGCAGACACGGCTATGAACAATGATGAGTTGGGTAATACTATCCGCAATGACTTTATTGCCAAATACCCTCGTAGCAATAAAGCTTATTCCCTGCGCCTGGCTGATATTCAGGATATGGAAAAAGACCCCGCCAAACGGACTGCAGATCGGAAGAGCA
>JAVEUB010000355.1:0-2532 GCA_034005785.1 Cloacimonas sp. (SeqCode)
TTCCGATCTGGCGGACTTTCTGCCTTTAATTCTTATGGAGCCAATATGGTTGGAATCCCCATGGACGAAGAAGGCGAAGACCCAAACATCATGGAAGCCAAGCTGATCGAACTGAGCGGCATGGGCAAGAAACCCAAATTCATCTATTTAATCCCCGATTTCCAAAATCCTGCCGGTGTTACCATGAGCGAGAAACGCAGAAAGGAAATCCTGCAACTGGCTTACAAGTACGACGTGCTGATTCTGGAAGACAGCCCTTATCGTGAACTGCGCTATGAAGGCAAAGCGCAAAAGACTATCTACGAACTGGATGGCACAGGCCATGTAATCCTGCTGGGCACATTCTCTAAGATATTCTGCCCTGGATTCCGCATTGGCTGGGTTGCCGGACATCCTGATGTTCTGGACAAAATCGTGGTTGGCAAACAAGCATCCGATTTGTGCACACCTCCTTTCACCCAACGCATTGTCGCCCGATACATAGAACGTGGATTGTTAGACCCTAAAATTGTTGAGATCACCAAAATGTATTCCGAAAAGCAAAAAGTAATGCTGGATTCCCTAACGCAATATATGCCCGAAGAAGTAAGCTGGACGCACCCTGAAGGCGGATTATTCCTGATGGCTAAAGGGCCTGAAACACTTGATACCCAAGCAATATTGCTGGATTGCATCAAAGAAGCCAAGGTTGCTTATGTGGCCGGTACCAGCTTCTTCTGCGATGGCAGTGGAAATAATACCATGCGCCTGAACTTCAGCTACGAAAGCATCGAACAGAATATAGAAGGCTGCAAACGCTTAGGCACATTCCTTAAAAAAGTAATCAAGAAATAAAAAAAATATAGACCTGGAGGAACTGATGTCCAAAAAAGTCGAAAAAGACCGTATGGGCATGATCATTCACGAGGAAGACGCTCCCGAAAAGATGGAAGTGGAACAAACCGAGGTTAAAGCCCCCGGCGACGACGATTCCCCCGTGTTGATCTACTACAATTGGTGCAAGAAGTGCGGTATCTGCGTAGCTTTTTGCCCCACAGGATGCTTGGGACGAAGAAGCGATGGCTCGCCCTTCGTGCAATACCCTGAAAAATGTATTCACTGTGAAACTTGCGACAGGCTTTGCCCGGATTTTGCGATAACCGGTGCCAAGGATCGCTAAGAGGAGATGAAATGCTAAAAAAAGACATAAAAAAGAGCAAAGTAGCGGTTAAACCAGTGTCCAGCCCAGAATCGATTGCCATGAAACCCGATAGCAAGCTGGAAGATTTGCAAAACCTGCGCGAACGCAAAAACGTGCTGATGCAGGGCAATGAAGCTGTGGCTTATGGAGCATTGGATGCCGGAGTAAATTTCTTCGCCGGTTACCCCATTACACCATCTACCGAAGTTGCCGAAATACTGGCAGCAGAACTGCCCAAACGAGGTGGAGTTTTTGTGCAGATGGAAGACGAAATTGCCTCCATCTGTGCGATAACCGGTGCCTCTCTGGCAGGAGCAAAATCCCTAACCGCCACCAGTGGCCCTGGTTTCTCTTTGATGCAGGAAGGTATTGGCTTTGCCAAGATCACCGAAACTCCTTGCGTGGTGGTAAACGTGCAACGCATGGGACCCAGTACCGGCATGCCTACCAGCCCCGCTCAGGGCGATATTATGCAGGCCAAATGGGGTTCGCATGGTGATTCACCCGCAATCGTGCTGTATCCCGATTCTGTAAAAGAAAGCTATGAACTTACCATCCGTGCCGTAAACTTGGCGGAAAAATACCGCACCTGCGTGATTTTGCTGCTGGATGAAGTGTTGGGGCACATGCGTGAAGCTGTGCAGTTGCCCGATATGGCTAATGTGCGCGTAATCAGCAGAATTAAACCTACTGTCCCGCCCAATTGGTACAAACATTACGATGAAAATCAGAAGTATCTGTCGCCCCTTGCCAGTTATGGCGAAGGTTACCGCTTTCATGTAACCGGGCTGACGCACGATGCACATGGATTTCCCACAAACAAAGCAAGCGAAGCCGGAGAAATGATGGATCGGCTGCGCAAAAAAATCAGCTACAACATCCGGGATTTGGTGCAGATCGAAAGCCATCAGATGGAAGATGCCAAAATCGCCATCTTTGCCGCAGGCATTACTGCTCGTGCTGCCAAAGCCGCCATTGCCATGGCACGTGCTGAAGGCATCAAAGTAGGTCTATTGCGTCCACTAACTATTTGGCCGTTCCCCGATGATGCTGTGCGTAAAATGCTGCGCAATGTGGAAACAGTAATAGTTCCTGAGCTTAATCAGGGACAACTGATCTACGAAATCCAAAGGCTCACGAAAGAAAAACGCGAAAGTGATCTTATTGGTATCCAAAGAGTTAATGGCCAATTGATCACCCCTAATGATATCCTTAATAAAATCAAGGAGGTGTCCTGATATGGCTACTATTCCACAACGCAAAGTTCACGAATACCTGCGACATGATAAGAAATTCCCTCATGTCTGGTGTGCCGGATGCAGCAATGGTATCGTGCTTGAGATCGGAAGAGC
>JAVEUB010000082.1:0-9718 GCA_034005785.1 Cloacimonas sp. (SeqCode)
TCCGATCTGTATATGCATCTCAGGATGGAGGAGCTAAACAGAAGCGCACCCTCAGGTCAGGCACAGGTGTACAAATGCTGGATTTGAGTGCTGCCAGTCCTATCAAAAAGCTCCGCCTGGAATTCAGCGCTTCTGATCCCATCCATGTTTACGGGGTAAGCTTTGATCAGGCACATGGGGCTTATGTGGATAACTTTCCCATTCGCGGCTATTCTGGGATGTATTTTCAACGCATACAAAGCGAAGTGTTGAAGGGATTTCAGCAGAATCTGGGTTACGACTTAATTATCTTGCAGTATGGAGAAAATGTATCCAGCCCCAAAATACGTGATTATAGCTATTATGCTCGGGGCATGAAAAACACGATTAAGCATATTCAAGCTGCCATTCCGGGAGTTCCCATTCTTTTAATCAGCGCGCACGACCGCAGCTTCAAGAATAATGGTAATTATGCCACATCTCCCGATATCCCATACCTGGTAGCAACGCAAAGCCAAATTGCCAAAGATACCGGCTGTGGATTCTGGAATTTATTTGCCGCTATGGGAGGAATGGATTCCATGCCCGGATACGTGAACCACAAACCTGCTTGGGCTGGAAAAGACTACACTCATTTTACCCGCGCAGGTGGTGAGCATATTGCTACCATGCTGTATAGCTATTTGAAGGGAGAATAAAGATTATTACCTATCGTGATTTTCTCTTCATACTGGTTTTTATGCTGGCTTTTGTGCTGATGCTAAGCTATTCCAGTGCAGCGGAAATTGATGATACAGATTACCTGGAAGAGTTGTTCAGTCCGGAAGAATACCCTTCGGATATGGACACACTGGAAGAATTTATCCAAAGCTATTATCTGCTGTTGGACAGCAACGAGTACCTAACAAATTTCAAGTTTATCAAAGCTGATAAAAACCAACTGGAGGCCGATGCAAAAGCACTGCGTCCCTTCTATGAAAAGCTGCTGGAATTGCGCAGCGGGCTAAGAAACAGAGTAAGTATATACCAGATTGGAGATTCGCATATTCAATCGGGCTACTTTTCTGGAACAGCTCGTTCTTCCTTGCAGAAGTATTACGGCAATGCAGGCCGAGGCCTCATTTTCCCTTTACGTTTGGCTGGTACAAACCAACCCGACGATTACAGAATTTCATCTACCTCAGGGTTCAGCCGCATAAACGGTGATCGGGGCATCTGTGGTTATTCCATGAATGCGGATGATGGTGCTGCTTTGGAGATCAGTACCAATAACTTCTTTGGGTTGGATAACAGCTTCAACAAGCTGAGCATTATCAGCTCTCAAACGGGCATGAAGCCCGAATTGAAAAGCATAGAGAACTGCGAGAAGGTATCGCTTGACCTGGGTGATTATCACTACAACTCACTTAGTTGGGCAGATCCTAAGCGAAACATTGGTCTGAAGTTCAGCGGCGAAAGCTCCAGACTGTATGGGCTGATGCTGGAAAGGCAAGATCCGGGCTTACTGTATCATGCGATGGGGCTTAATGGCGCGGGCTTTTACAATCTTACAGATTCTCCCCGCATTTTTGAACAGGTGGGTTTGCTGAATCCTGATCTGATCATCATTTCTTTGGGTACAAACGATGCTCAGGGAAATTATCGGAATGAGCAGTTTGTGGCAAATCTGAAGAAGTTTATGAGCCTCCTGCGCAAAGGCAACCCTGATACTCCGGTGCTGTTTACTCTGCCGCCGGACTCCAATAAAAGGGGTAAGCACAATGCCGATTTGGCAAAAGTGGAGAAAAGCATTATCGACTTCGCAAGGGACAACAATTGTGCCTGGTGGGATTTGGGAAAGGTAATGGGAGGCAGAGGCAGCGTGGTAAAATGGCGCTCTCAACAAATGGCTTCCAAAGACCTAATGCATTTCACACCCAAAGGTTACATGCTGCAAGGATACCTCTTCTATCAAGCGATGATAAATAGTTACAAAGAGTTTAGCGAAAAACCCTCGGGCAAGGAATAATGATGAATCTGCTAACCAAGTTGCTTTACGATTCGCATAATCCCCTGCTGTTCAACAGCACATTTTTCCTGTTTTTCTTTATTGCCATCTTGCTGTTGTATCCTTTTATCGTGAAGAGAATCAAGGTGCGTACCTGGTATTTGATGCTGATTTCCATGTATTTCTATTACAAGACCAGTGGTTCCTTTGTGCTGCTTTTAGTGTTTACGTCCTTGGTAAATTTTGGCTTGGGAGCATACATTTACAAGGCAAACAGCAAAGCGGGGAAGAAGCTCTTATTGCTGCTTAGCCTATTCTGGAACCTCGGTTCGCTGGGCTATTTTAAATACACCAATTTCTTTATCACTACCTTAAACCAGGTTACCGGCGGCCAGCTTCCCCTGATGGATATCATTCTGCCGGTAGGAATCTCATTTTTCACCTTTCAAACCTGGAGTTACACGCTGGACATCTATTTCGGTAAGCTAAAGCCAATTAAGAGCTTTGCCGATTTCAGCTTCTTTGTTTCGTTCTTCCCGCAATTGGTAGCAGGCCCTATTGTACGTGCCAGTTATTTCATTCCCCAAATCAACAAACAGCTACATTTGGATAAGGACATCATCGCCAGGGCACTGGTGCTAATTTTCTCTGGCTTGCTAAAAAAGGGCGTGATAG
Source organism: Cloacimonas sp. (SeqCode) (assembly GCA_034005785.1). Lineage (GTDB taxonomy): Bacteria > Cloacimonadota > Cloacimonadia > Cloacimonadales > Cloacimonadaceae > Cloacimonas. The sequence continues at coordinate 2,642 of JAVEUB010000082.1, forward strand.
CCGATTATCTCTCCATCAATTTTGTGGATAGAGTTTTTGATAATCCTGCGCTGTTTTCCGGCGTGGAAAACCTCTTGGGTGTATATGCCTATGCCATGCAGATTTATTGCGATTTTAGCGGGTATTCAGACATCGCCATCGGCTTAGCTGCTTTGCTGGGATTCCAACTGCCCATCAACTTTTTAAGCCCCTACAGAGCCTCCAGTGTAACCGATTTCTGGCGACGCTGGCACATTTCGCTATCCACCTGGTTGCGTGATTATCTTTACATACCTTTGGGCGGAAACCGCAAGGGTAAATTCCGCCAATATTTTAATCTGATGGTAACAATGCTGCTGGGCGGTTTGTGGCATGGTGCATCCTGGAACTTCGTGGTATGGGGTGGCATGCATGGATTGGCTCTTGCTTTTGATAAGCTGGTGCTGGGCTTTAGCTTTATGCAAACTAAGTTTATGAAAGCCGTGGGAGTGGTGGTAACCTTCCATTTTGTTTGTTTCTGCTGGATATTTTTCCGTTCTCCCGATTTTGCCAATGCCTGGCTGGTGCTTACCCGAATCTTCACGATTTTCAATGGTGCTATCTTCTGGCAATGGCTGGTGGAATACCGTTTAGTGGCTATCCTGATGTTAACGGGTTATCTTTTCCATTGGATGCCTGATAGTTTTGAACTGGGCTTTGAAAAGCTGCTTCGTAAAACTCCATTGGTGTTTCAATCATTGATGCTGGCAGCGGTGATCTGGATTTTATTTCAGGCACGATCTGCTGATATTCAGCCGTTTATTTATTTTCAGTTTTGATGATTAAAGTGGAATAGTGGAAAGGTGAAAAAGTGTAACCAATTCATAAATAGAAGGCTTATGGATAGTTGGGCTATCTGTTCAGCTATGCCTCCAACCCTCCAACCCTCCAACCTTCCAACCCTCCAACCTTCCAACCCTCCAACCTTCCAACCTTCCAACTATATATGAGAGGTAAGTTATGCCCCATAAGCTGATACCTGGCTTTCAGCCCTATGCTTGGGGTGATACAAGTTATCTTCAGCAGCTGTGCTCATTAACGGACTTATTGGGCAAGCCACTTGCGGAAATGTGGATGGGTGCGCATCCCCAAAGCCCTTCTTTGTTGATTACTGATAAGCGGGAAATTTCCTTAAATGAGTTTATTGCCTCAGCTTCTGATTCACTTTTAGGCAAAGCTTACAGTCTAAACGGTGGTCAGTTGCCCTACTTGCTAAAGATATTGGCGGTAAAACAAGCGCTTTCAATCCAGATCCACCCAGATAAAGCAACTGCCGAACGTGGCTATGCTACCGAAAACGCCCGTGGAATTGCGCTTGATAGTCCATATCGCACCTTCAAAGATGCCAACCATAAGCCGGAATTGCTTTGCGCTTTAACGGAGTTTACCATGATGTGCGGATTTAAGCCTTATGGCGATATCGTTAGGTGTTTTAACGTCTATGGAGTGGAACAGCTATGGAAGGGTTTTGCCGTTTTTTCTGATAAGCAATCTCCTCAAACGCTTAAGCAACTTTTTAGAGAGATACTGGGTTCTTCACAAGAAGTTTTGCAATGCTTTGTTCAACAGCTGCAAAGCACTAACTTTAATCTCGAAACTAAAGATTTACCTATTTTTCAGCTATGCCAAGTGCTGATTGAACAATATGCACTGGATGCCGGGATCGTAGCTCCTATGTTGCTTAATGTGCTCACGCTGCAGCCAACACAAGCCATCTTCCTGCCTGCAGGCATCATGCATGCCTATGTAAAAGGGGTTGGTATAGAGCTTATGGCAAATTCCGATAACGTGATTCGGGGAGGATTAACCTCCAAAAATATCGATCATGCACAGCTCTTTGGTCTTGCTGATTTTGGTGAATTTGTGCCCGATTTAACTCCCGCAACTTCAGTGGATGCTATGCACCAAGTATATCACAGCAAGGCTGCTGAATTTGAATTGCATGTGCTTAATCTGATGGATACTTACAAATTGGTCACTAATGCCAGACCGCAGATAATCTTGTGCCTTGAAGGTGCTTTTACCTGCAATGAAGTGCTTAGCATAGTAAAGGGAGAGGCAGTATTTGTTGGGGCTAATGAAACAGAAACCCTGCTAAGCGGGCAGGCAAGCCTTGTAGTAGCTACAGTTCCCTGATAGATTACAGCGCATTCCTGTTTATGAGCTTGTGTGAAAACGCTTGTCATACCCGCGGAGGAGCTTGTGCGAAAATTGCAAAACCTTCTGTCATTCCCGCGGAGGCGGGAATCCAGCCCTGATTAATCCCATTAGGGATGACACAAATAAAGCATTGCAGTATAGACATATATCTTCCGTTCTTACATAACTTATAAATGGGCTGGATTCCTGCCTCCGCAGGAATGACAAAACGTTTACGTACAAGCTCTTATGCGAGAATCTTCGCTTTATTATCTTTCGTAAATCTGCGGGAAACAAGGCTTGATTCCCGTCTCCACTGTAACTACAGATCAGATTTTAGTAAGTACTGCGTCTTGTGCTAAAACGTGAATTCCACTCCCATGGTAAACACTTCCAGCACTTCATCGTTACCTTTGATTTTACCATCTTGGTTCAAATCGTTGTAAAATTCTGTGTATCTGCCAACCAGGTTCGTATTGTCAGAGATGGCATAAACCAATCTGCCCATTACGTTTGCATTGGAGTTTCGGGGGTAGCGAAAATTGATATAGTTCACATTGGTTTGCGAGTAATACAGGGTAGCTTCTTTTAGTTTGGGGATCATGGTGGGATTAACGGTAAGGCTTGCCCACAATGATTTTCCCATAAACAAATCCTTTCCGTACATATCCTGGAAGGCCATTTTATAGAAAACAATATCATACAGGTTGGCACGGAAAAAGCCAAACCAACCTAAAGAAGAGTCTATGGCGTCCAAAGAAGATTCCTTGGTAACCAATGACCAATGTCTTGCTCCGCCGTTATCGATCTCCTGGTATTTTACCTCAGACCGCTGTGAATTATAGAGACGGTCAAAGTATCCAGGGAGAAATTTATCGCCGAAATTGCGGAACTCCAGCTTAGCATCGAAGATCAGGAATTTACTGCTGAAACCAGGGAAGATTATTCCATTGCCATAGTCTTTTATAGTAGCGATTTCCCCATATGTATCCAGGAAAAAGGTATCTGTGTCAACAAGAGGCAATTGGTAATCCAGGCTATAGACCGTAATTTCGTCCGGATCGGGGTATGCCTCTGCAAAATCGGGAGTTACATCGGTATCGAAAGGATAATCAGGATACTGGCTTGCGATATCGGGAAAGTTACTATCTACGAAGGGATTAACATCTGGGTGATCTATGGAGCCATTGCCATTAAGATCGAAATCCACATTATCAGCGATGCCATCGTTATCTGTATCCAGCCACTGATTGCCATTATTGGGGAATTTATCGTAAATATCAGGGATGTCATCTCCGTCTTTGTCAGCATACTTGCCATATTGATTGCGGTCAATACCCACATTCACCCCAAGTTTCAGTTTGCTAAGCAGCGGGGCATTTATCCAACCCAGAGGGTTCGCATGCGCTCGCAAAGCGATTATCTCATTTTGGTGGATGTTGTGTGTAAATGCTTCAAAGCCGATACCCGAAAAAGGAGTGTTTATTCCCACATATCCACCCACGTTTTTCACTTCCGGATAGCGCAGCATGTTTGAATAATGCTCGAAGATCAGGCCATGACCAAGCGTATAATCCTGAATACAGCCAATTTTAAAATATACAGGATCTTTGCGACTGGCAAAGCTGATATAGAATATCTTGTCAAGGTAATCCTGCCATTCATCCCAATCTTCTTTGCGAACATTACCTTCGCTATCAATCAGCAAGCCAACATCCAGGCCAAAGCCAAATTTGCCAACATTTACTTGAGGGCGCAAGCGAACCTGCGAGTAAGTAATATTGCCTACTGTTACAGCGCCAACAACACCGCCTATGCCATATTTGGCTGTTTCGGGATAAACAGGCACTTCTTCGGTGAAGGGATCACCTGGGACGTTTTCCTCGTCTGTATAAGCCTGACCAAAAAACAAGACAGGCATTAAGATCAGGACAAAAAACATCAATTTTTTCATCTTGGTACTCCTTGGTAATCTTATACTCCAGCGTTTAAAAGGAATATTTTGTGGCTAAATTCCGGATTCTAACCGGCTGCTTAAGAACAATTACATTGTCCTTCATCTTCTTGTATGTGTCAAGATATTTCTGTTTTTTTTGCTTTAGGGCTTGTTAAACAACCCGTAAACATCCCTTCATTCTCGTCTCCGAGCTTGTGCGAAAACTGCAAAACCTTCTGTCATTCCCGAGGAGGAGCTTGTGCGAAAACTGCAAAACCTTCTGTCATTCCCGCTTAAGGCGGGAATCCAGCCCTGATGAATCTCATTAGGGATGACACAAATAAAGCATTGCAGTATAGACATATATCTTCCGTTCTTACAGAACTTGTAAATGGGCTGGATTCCTGCCTCCGCAGGAATGACAAGCGTTTTCACACAAGCTCCTACGCAGGAATGACAAAACATTTTCACACAGTCTCCTCCACTGGAATGGCTTGTGTTTTTGCACAAGCCTTTTAATTTAGCAGCAGTTCCCAAAGGCTAAGCGGCAAACTACCCTTGTATTCGTAGGGGCGGTCGATCTGCATACCCATGGCATCGATCATTACTTTGCCCTTCACGGTATAGGCAATTTCGCCTTTAAAAACACCCGTAACTGCACCCAAAATGGATTTGAGGTTGCTCAGCTTAAAAACCATAACACCATCTTTGGAATAAATATTCTCGTCGAAGCGTAACTGATTCTGCAGATTTCCCTTACCGGCAAGTTTCCCGTTCAGATAAATCTCGGAAGGGAATCCTTTGAAATTGAAACTAAAGCCATACGGATTTAAGATCATGAAATTCACATGCAGTTCAGTTTCGCCAATCCCCACCTTTTCCACAGAGGTGTGCTGAATCTTGAACAAGCTCTGTCCGGAAGCGCTGAATTTGGATAGTAGATTCTCCAAATGTTCCTTCAAGTCCAATTCGTAGGGTTCATCAAAGCTGAAGTTTTTCCCCATGCCCAGCGCTTTTCCGTGTCCTGAACCATGGACATAAAACTGTACTTTCTGATCCAGCCCGCTTACCATTTTTACCACAGGACGAGTATCAAGCTCTACTCTGAAATCTATGTTCATAGAGGCTTTTTTGGGGATTTCCACTTCTTTATGCAAAGCTGCAACGCCTACCTTCCCACGGTCTTTATTCAGCAGTTCAATGTCCAATTTACTCAAGCGGATTTTGTAGGGATTGGGGTTACGCACGATCAGCGAGATTTCCACCACACTTTTATCGGGACTGATGGAAACTACCTTAATATCGCGGATTTTTTCCACAGTGGGTTTAACAAATATCTTGCAAGAGCTTAATGTGAACACAAGTGCCAGCAAGATGATGGTATTTAAATACTTAGGCATGATACTCCTTCTTATGTGAGGTTCCTGAACCATATTTCCAGGGCGATTACATTATACAGCATTTCTGCAGGCCGCATATCGCCTGCCAGATAGCGCTGCCAGTTACTATTTATTTTTGGTAGATTCCAGATTCCTCTGCTGCGAAATTCTGCACTTCCCAAGATCTCCAAAATAAAGGGTTTAAGGCCACCTTTCATCCACTCCTGGTAAAATGGAGAAGAGAATATCCCTTTGTCTTTTCGGTTATACACAGCTTCGGGGATGCTGTCTTTTATTGCCGCACGATGCAGCAGCTTTGTTTGGGGCGGTTTGCTTTTAAACTCTGAGGGCAGGGAAAACACCAGATCAACCAGCCGATGATCCAAAAAGGGCACACGGCTTTCCACAGAATTTGCCATAGAGATTCTATCCTCGAAATGCAGCAGAGTTTGGATGGACGTGCTATGCATCATATTGAACAGGAAATTGGACATGCGAGAGGTTTTCAGGTTACCGATGCGCGCCAAGATACGTTCGTTACTTTCCTGCTTAGCTTGGCTGGTGAAGCTTTCATTAAATGGTTCAAAACGGTAGTAGTTAAATTCCAGATGGTAAAGGGCTGATTCTGTTAGCATAGCAGATAAACCGATTTTACCCAAATTACCCAGCTTTGCGCTCCACTTCGCATCCTTCAAATATCCGGGAAGCTCTTGCCTTAGCTTAACAAGCTGTAAATTGCGTAGCTGATCGGCGAAATAGCGGTAAGCAGCATGGCGGTAACCACCATTTAACTCGTCCGAGCCTTGCCCCGAAAGCAGCACTTTTATTCCTTCGGTATGTGCTTTTTGCATCACAGCATATTGCGACACAAAACCAGCGGCAATAGGCAAGTCATTAATATACGTGGCTTTAGCCCACCACTCTTGTGCATCTGAAGCATTGGGGGAAACCAAGTGTGATTTGCCCTTTGTTTGCTGTACGATCAGATCTATCCATTGGCGTTCATCCAAAGCAGGTGTATCGGCATAAAAGGAAGAAAAGCTTTGCAGGGGTTTGTGTGTATGCTCCACCGCACTGCAAACTATGGCGGAAGAATCCATCCCTCCCGAAAGCGTAGCACCTATTTCCACATCGCTGCGCATTTGCAAAGCTATGGAATCCAAGAAGATGCGCCGATATTCCGCCACTGCATCTTCAAAGCAAAGGTTGCTTTTTTCGAAACCTTCCACATCAAGATGGTAATATTCCTTTAGCTCCGCAGTGCCATTGACTACTATTAAGCTATGCCCTGGTAGCAAGTTATGAATCTGCTGCCAATACGTTTCGTCTTCGTAAACCATCAGCGCATTAATCTTCATGCTTCGCCAGATCATGGCTTTATTCAGGCTTTTTTCTATTGGCGCACAGAGCAATTGTTTCATCTCACTACCCCAATACAGGAAGTTATTAGCAATAGCGTAATAGAACGGCTTTATTCCATATCTATCGCGGCTGCAGAAAAGTTTCTTATGCTTGGCGTCCCAAATGGCAAACGCCCACATGCCGTTAAAATGCTCCACACAAGCATCTCCCCAAGCATGATAGGCTTTCAGGATTAGATCGGAA
>JAVEUB010000082.1:9728-10036 GCA_034005785.1 Cloacimonas sp. (SeqCode)
TTTGCTGTGGAATCTGTAGCCCAAGCCTTTCAGTTCAGTGCGCAGTTCCAGATAGTTGTAAATTTCTCCGTTAAAAGTTATAGATAGTTGCAGTTCAGTATCTTGCATGGGCTGATGTCCGCAAGCACTAAGCTCCAGAATGGATAACCTGCGAAAGCCTAAGCCCAATTGATAAGAACCAGCAGGCACAGAGGAAAACAAGGGAAACGCTGCCTGAACATCCTGCGGGGAATCAAGCCCGGAGTAGGTTGCTACAGTGCCTTTGGCTAAATCTGCCAGAAGATAGCCTTCATCATCCGGCCCGCGAT
>JAVEUB010000356.1:0-2526 GCA_034005785.1 Cloacimonas sp. (SeqCode)
TTCCGATCTGCAGCAAAATAGGCATCCATATCGATGTGTATGATCTTTTTCATAGGTTGCACAATGCTGCGTATAGGGCAAGAAAGTCAAGCAAAACCTGTTTTGAATATTCCTATTGGCTCTTGTGTAATAGCTTCAACCCGCGAGCACGAATGTAACTTCGATAATGCGTCGCCGTCTCCACAGGAATGACAGGAAAAAATGGGTGAATGCCTGATTTTCCCTGATTATCTTACCTTATTGCTGATGAGCCAAGCGCTGCTTTCTTGCACTAATTGCCTTAGCATTGGCTATGCATTGTCCATCCCATAGCCAATGCATAGCCAATGCTAAGGCAATGAATACCAGAACGAGAGTACCAACCTTTCTTATGGAGCATAAAGCGTTGTTTCTACGTACATACCCACTCCAATTGAACATGAACCAAATATTTCCCTTAGGTTTTTAGGGTAGTGGCGAATTAGCAGGCATTCCCCCACCACCTTTTCGTGTTCTTTCGTGACTTTCGTGGTGCTCTCGCGAGTCGGAATATCCAATCTGGCAGAGTTCTAAAAAAGTGTTTGGCGATAGTACTCGTTTGCGAATTTTGTACTATCTGTCCTGTCACGAGTTATGTGTGGCAGATTTATCCACTCTTGTCGGGCGATGATGGTCTGAACGACGCAACAGTGCTTGCCAGAGCAGATTTGGGCATAGCTATGGGTAAAGTTGGTGCACAAGCCTCTATTGAAACAGCGGATATAGTGCTGCTGAACGATCGCCCCGAAAAGCTTACCGCTGCATTCGAGGTTTTACGCATAACCAATAGATTGGTGTGGCAAAATGTAGGAATTGCCTGGGGGGGGATTAATCATTATGAGCTTTGGTATGGCAGGGCTTAGTGGACTTTGGGAAGCCATTATTGCCGATGTGGGGGTAACGCTGTTGGTGATCTATAACTCGCTGCGCATGATGAAGACAGCGCACGATTAACTTGACAAATAATTAGGTTACAGGTGACAGGTTACAGGTGTCAGGTTTTGTTAATCTGCCTGTCTTGAATAATTGAATGATGGAGAAATAACATGTCTATAGTGATAACCCTTCCCGATGGCAGTTTGCGTAAGTTCGATAAACCTGTAAGCGCGTATGCAGTTGCCCAAGAGATCAGCCCGCGTTTGGCTGATGCAGCAATATGTGCAGAACTGAACGGCAAACTTATTGATTTGGAGCACATCATCGATCATGATGCAGCCCTTGTATTACACACTTTTAGCAGCGAAACGGGCAAACAAGTTTATTGGCACAGCACTGCGCATTTAATGGCGCAAGCTGTTAAGCAACTATACCCGGATGTGTTGGTAACCATTGGCCCGTCCATTGAACAAGGTTTCTATTACGATTTTGACCGTAATGATTCCTTTACAGATGATGAGCTGTTGCAAATAGAAAAACGCATGCAGGAACTGATCAGCCAAGCTCTTCCCTACACCCGAGCCGAGCTTAGCAAAGCTGAAGCCATCAGGCTTTTTGGGGACATGCAAGAAAGTTACAAGCTGGAAATATTGAATGATATCCCCGATGGCGACATCATCAGCACCTACCGTCAGGGCGATTTTATCGATCTTTGCCGTGGGCCGCATATTGGCAACACCAGCAAGATCAAATCGGTAAAACTGCTAAAAAGCTCTGGCGCATACTGGCGTGGTGATGAAAAGAACAAGATGCTTAAACGCATCTACGGCATCAGTTTCCCCAGTAATAAAGAGCTGAACGAATACCTGTTATTCCTGGAAGAAGCGGCAAAGCGGGATCATCGTAAACTGGGCAAAGACCTCGATTTGTTTTCTATCAACGACGAAGTTGGCCCTGGTTTGGTACTCTGGCATCCCAATGGGGCTATGATTCGCCATCTCATTGAGAGCTATTGGAAAGAAGAACACCTGCGCCGCGGCTACAAACTGGTTTACAGCCCTCATGTGGGACGCAGCAACTTGTGGGAAACTTCCGGACATCTTGGTTTTTACAAAGAAAACATGTATTCAGCGATGGATGTGGAAGGACAGGAATATTATATAAAACCCATGAATTGTCCCTTCCATATCAGCATCTATAACGCCAATCACCATAGCTACCGTGAGTTACCGATCCGCCTTGCCGAATTGGGCACTGTTTACCGCTATGAACGTTCAGGTGTGTTGCATGGCTTGATGCGCGTGCGTGGCTTTACTCAGGACGATGCGCATATCATCTGCACTCCGGAGCAACTGGATGCAGAAGTAGAAAAACTGATCGTGTTCTCGTTGGATATGCTTAAACACTTTGGTTTTAAAGACTTTATGATATATCTATCCACTCAGCCGGAAGGCTCTGTGGGCGAAAAAGCAGATTGGGATACTGCTACGGAAAGCCTTGCTGCGTCACTTAAAAAGCTTGGGCTGGAATATAGTGTGGATGAAGGTGGCGGTGCTTTTTATGGTCCCAAAATAGATATCAAGATTAAAGATGCCATTGGTCGTGCCTGGCAATAGATCGGAAGAGCACACG
>JAVEUB010000083.1:0-9988 GCA_034005785.1 Cloacimonas sp. (SeqCode)
CGATCTGTCCTCATGCTGGATGTTACCAACGCGTAAGCCTTCCCATCTTTGTATGTCCGGCTTGTGGAGCTTGGCACAGAAAGCTGATACCGGGGAAATATGGAGTTTTTAGAAGAAAATGCCAGTGTGGTAAATTGATTCCTACCAGTTCCCTCACAGGCAGAAACAAACTCCCCATGGTATGCCCTAATAGTAATTGCAATAAACCTCTGCACAATTCTATAGGTTCTGCTCCCAGCTATCATTTTGCGGTATTGGGAGAGCCTTCCAGCGGAAAAACAAGCTATTTGTATGCCCTGATCTATGGGATGCTGGATATCACGAAACTTAACTGGTTTCAGATAAACAACGACAGCAGCAAAAAGATTTATGAATTATTCAGAAAAGATTACAAGCAGGGCATCTTACCGCTAAAAACAGTGCAAAAACTGCCTGATTCGCTGATTCTAAAATCTTCCCCAGAGCATGGTAATGGACTGTTCTATTTTTATGATCCGGCAGGGGAATACTATCTTTCTGATGCGGATACGATAAACCAGGGATCTTACCAGCAATACCTGGATGGCGTTTTTTTTATCATCGATCCCTTCAGCCTTCCCACAATCAGATCCAAATGCACGAAACAGGATTTGGAGCAAGCTGGAGCAGCAGCGGGAGAATACCTGAAAGTATATGAAAAATTGGTAAACTATATGCGTTCCACTTACAATGAAAAGCTACTTCACAGAGTTCCCGTAAGCGTGATAATCACCAAGGGTGATATGATTCACAGCAATCCCCTATTCAAATCTCCCATCTTTAATTTCAGCGAAACTCAGCTTAAAGAATGGCTTATGCAAAACGGGATGAAGGAGCTGATTTCGGCCTTCAGTGTTTACTTTAATCCCGAATTAGTAAAGTTTCATGCAGTTAGTGCCTTTGGGCACGATCCTAATACAGGAGCGGGGAAACCCTTTTCGCCCATAAATGTGATAAATCCCTATTCCTGGTTGTTGAAAAATAACTCTCTTAATCCAGAAACGGGGTTTGGACCCAACCTTAAAATGAAATCAGAGTTTGTCGGTAATTCTTTGGGGTTTGTTACTGCTGCTTCATTGTTTTTTGTTACTTTTTCACTGTTATCCGGCCCAGTTATGAAAATAAGTGAATCAGCACCGCAAGTCAATTTAATTGAAAAGCTAAATGTTGCTGGACTGCAACACTTAGCCGGTACAGTAATCCCCTACAAAACTGATGAAAACCTGGTTTATGACTTCAATCCCTCATGCGATATATTCGCGGATCAGACAACTTTTTCCCTCGTTGTCTCAAAGCCCTCAGAATTTCATCTTGAGGGCGTTCTTAGCCAGGGTGGTGAAAGCAGGCTACACAACGATCAATTACTCATAATTGAACGCCCGGATATCATGCATTTCGATACAAACAACCTCTCTTTCGGGAAATTTGTTAAAGATTCATATAACGCGTATCGAGTTAGCGCTGATTTTTTCTTGAAACCAGGTACATATACAGTGTATTTTATCCCGGCTGCATATCGAAATGACAATAAACACGTTAATAACTTCAAGTTTCGTAAGAAACATCAGTTATGGCGTCTCAAAATGTGGCGTAAGGATAGACAATACAGTTCTTCCATAAATTATGATACTCCTGAGCTTAATCATGCAATGCAAGTGGGAGCATCACATCGTTCTGTAAAAAAACTCATCAAACAAGGATACACGGTTAGGAGGCATTTTTTGAAAGAAAAGCCTAATAAAAAACCGATTCTTTACCTTTTTCTTACGGACAAAACCGATCCCCTACCCAAAACTGTTATCATCACCTTAAGCACTAACTTCAATTACGTTACAAAACTGATGGTAACTAAAGGGGATGCTTTCGATTTTAATTAATGATTAGGGGTTTAAACAACCCTTCAGGATGAAATACTTGATGGATATCTACCTTATGTAGAGTGTGGTTTTGATGAAATCACGAGTTGCATTAAGTTCAACATATGCATATAAAGGATTATTGGTGAATTAATGAATTGCATTCAGAAAATAATTACGTATAAGATATGGCATTGTTAATGTATGCCAATTATGGATAGCGTATGACAAGCAGTGTTATTGTAAGTATCGGACTACTCATAGCAGGCATAGTATTAATTGTTCGGATCTTCATTCCCAAAGAAGTGCGACATGGAGTCCAAGCAAGGATTATATATGGAATTATAAGAAGTATTGGGAAAATGTTGTTTGGCATGTTTTCGAAAAAGAAGTGACCATTACTTAGCGACTTGATGTTTGTATGAGAAGCCAGTTTATGTTGAAGATATGCACATCTCGATTTTTTAGTTTCTAAACACGTATACCACAAATCTTTAAATTTAAATAATGCCACATGGAGGAAACATGTCAGCAACAATTATCGGGAAAGTCAAATCAGGTAGCCACAAACAGTATGAAGTCAAATGGGATGAATACAGTAAAGATACCTATGTGTCTTGGGCTGGATGGGCAAGTATAGGCAAAGCATCATCTGCTGGTGAAGCTATGCGAAAAGCTGAAGCTTGGCTATATAATAAGTAATCGTTGAACGGTAATCTATCGCATTATAGCCACATGAACTCTGATTCGACATAGGCTCCTAAGTTAGCCAGATACAACTTTACGGGCGTTTCTGCCGAATATTTACACCTGGGTGGTAAGGGTAATAATTATCCCCTCTTGATATTCTTCAATCCTATGAATGGGATGAATCTGTCACCAACAATTGGAGCAGGTGCAATGAGGAATGCCCGCAATGAGGAATGCCCGCAATGAGGAGTGCCTGCAATGAGGAGTGCCTGCGTCTCGCTGGCAAGGCCTGTTAGCGTCCACGCTAACAGTGAAAAAGACTGCCGACGTGGACGTCGGCAGACCTTTCCTGCGAGGACGCAGGAACTCCCCAGGCTGGAACTCCTCCCGGAAGAATGCCAAGAATTTGTAAATCCTGCTTGACAGAAATCTTGATAACATAATAATGTGTTATAGGGTGTGAAATCCTGATAAGTGCATAGTGTGGATGAGCTTTGGAAATATGCTTAAATTCTTGATGATAAAGCATTTCCAGGCATCGGCAAAAAGTGCTTACCTGAGAGTTGGCTTTGTATATCTTTCAGGTTTCAAGAGTGTTATTTACCGTACCGTGGCCTCATTGAGGCAGCGGAAACATTAAAAAATTGAACCAAATTAATGGAAAAAAAGGAGAAATGCTATGAGAAAATCATTGCTTTTCACGCTGTTGTTGATTCTTGGAATCAGCTTATGCGGCAACATCTTTGCCCAGGTAACTGTTACCTTGGGGGAAGGGACCACCACTAATACCACTACCGGTGACCCCGCTCCTTATGGTACTTATTGGAAAAATTTCCGTCAGCAATATCTTGTGCGCGCAGCCGAGCTAAACGATGCTGGCGGTGGTGCAGGAAACATCAATTCTATCGCTTTTAATGTTCAGGCTCTGAACACCTGCTCCTCAATGCCAAACTACAGAATCCGGATCAAAGCAACTACTCAGACTGTTTTGACCACCACCTTTGAAACCGGAACTTATCAGCAAGTATTTCAAACTGCTGAATTTATGCCTGTAATAGGTTGGAACACCCATACTTTCAGCGCACCCTTTGCTTGGGATGGCAATGCCAATCTGCTAATCGATATCGTTAGCGATCTTATTCCCGGCACCTACACCCAGAATGCCTCTGCGTTCTTTACTACAACCAGTTATAACAGCTCACTGCGCTTTCAGAGCGATACCGCTGTAGCCCTTGATGCTTTAACTGGCACCACTGGTCTTGCTCGCTCCAATATGCAGTTCAACATGCAAGCGCTGGATATTACAGACCTGAACGCACTTAGCATTACTGGCCCAACCACTCCGAACGTTAACTCCCCTGTGAACTACACCGTTTCGGTAAAGAACTACAGCAATACTACCATTACCAATTACACTGTGAAACTTATGAAAACCGGTGGCGTGGAACTTGCCAGCGTACCTGGCACCGCCATCAACAATCAACAAACCCTTCAATTTACCTTGCCTTGGACTCCCACCGTTGTGGGCGAAACCCAGGTTTATGGTAAAGTTGAAATGACCGGTGACCAAAACCCTGCCAATAATGAAACCACCATGTTTACCGTCGTAGTGATGGAAGCAGGTTTGTTAGTGGCTGAAATTGGCACTGGCACCACTACCAATACTAATACTGGTGCCCCAGCCCCTTATGGAACTTTCTATAAGGCTTTCCGTCAGCAGTTACTTTATACAGCCGCTGATTTCTACGCTGCCGGCGCAGCTCCTGGGCTGATTTCTGCTCTTGCTTTCAATGTGCAGGATCTGCTCACCTGCTCGCCCATGCCGAATTATACCATTCGCATTAAAAATACTACGCAGGAAGCTCTTACCACCACTTTTGAAGCTGGTGAATATACCACTGTGTGGCATAGCGATATGTTTATGCCTACTACAGCCTGGAACCTGCACAATTTTACCGCACCTTTCTTATGGGACGGCTCCTCAAATCTGCTCGTTGATATTACTACGGACTTGATTGCTGGAACCTATACCTATAATGCAATGGCGTTTTATACTCCCACTGCTTATAACAGCTCCCTGCGTTTCCAGAGTGACACTGCCAATGGCAGCACCGGGACCACAGGTACCACTGCTATGAATCGTTCCAATATCCGCTTCTTCTTGACTGTGGCAGATATGGGCAGCCTAAATGGTGTAGTAACCGCTGGTGCCGCTCCCTTGGCAGATGCCGAGATCGTTGTAACAGGCACCGTGTTCCACACCACCACTGCTGCCAATGGTAGCTACAGTTTTCCTTTCGTACCGGTGGGTGCACAAACTGTTAGCGCTACCAAACATGGCTACAACGTGGTTACCAATAATGTGACCATCGTAGAAGATCAAGCCACAACCTCTAATTTCACCCTTGCCTTACTGCCCCAAGTTACCGTTACCGGTAAGATTGTAGGCAGTGATGCACCTACTGTTGGTATTGCCGGTGCCACAATCGCTTTAAGCGGTTACGAACCTTACACCGCCACCACCAACGCCACTGGTAATTTTACTATCACCGGTGTGTTTGCCAGCCAAACTTATAACTTCACTGCCAATGCTACAGGCTATGCCGCAGCTTCTGGCACGGTTGTGGTTGGTACTACAAACGTTAACATGCCCAACATCATCGTTATCGAAATGTCCTTCCCGCCCCATAGCGTAGTAGCTACCGAAGCGGCAAACTTCAGCAATGTTGCCCTCACCTGGCAAGCTCCTAATCCTGGTGCCGTTGGCATCACTGAAGGTTTCGAAGGTGCAACCTTCCCGCCTACCGATTGGACTCAGGTGATCACCGATACCGGTGCTGCCACATTAGGGGTTCTGCCTACCTGGTGCCAGGCGGGATCCATTGCCTTAGATCCTGTTGTAGCACCTCACGGTGGAGCTTACCAAGCTGCCATGTGGTGGAGCTATTCTCACCAGGACGAATGGTTAAAAACCCCTCAGTTTACTTGCCCCCCTGCCGCTACTATGAACTTCTGGAGCTATGTATTCTTTGGCTCAACCAATAGTGACCACTACTATGTGCAGGTATCTACCGACAACGGCGCAAACTGGACAATCCTGTGGGATGCTACAGCCCAAACCGGTGGACAGAATGAATATACAGCACCCATCTCGGTTGATCTTGCGGCCTATGCTGGCCAGCCGATAAAGCTTGCTCTGCATGCTGAAGATCCGCCTACCAATGATGGTATGTGGTATGTTTGGTTCGTGGATGATATCCAAATCGGAAGCCCTGCCGGCGTATTAAAATTCAATGCCGACCAGCTTTCCCGTGCCAGCCAGGCAGATATCAAAGCTCCAGTTAGCTTTGTTAGCCTTCCTGCTAGCCGTGCACTCGTAAGCAATCCCAAACTTGTGGAACCCACCCTCACAGTTGCCGATAACTGTGGCGAACGTACCATGTTGGGCTACAAAGTATGGCGTCTGCTGGCTGCTAACCAAGCCAACGAAGCACTGTGGACAAGCCTTACTCCCACTGCCATCACTCCTACTACTTACACAGACAACACTTGGGCACCTCTGCCTTCCGGTGTTTACAAATATGCAGTAAAATCCATCTATACCAATGACGTTGCCTCTGCCCCTGCTTTCTCTAACCAGATTGACAAAGGCATGATGGGAACCTTAACTGGTACCGTAACTGAATTTGGAACCAACCTTCCTGTAGCTGGCGCAACTGTTACCGCCGGCGAATACAGTGGTGTTTCCAATGCCACCGGTGTGTACAGCTTTGGCGTGTATGCCGGAACCTATACTGTAACCTGCGCCAAAGCCAGTTACCAAACTGCTACTCAAGCTGGTGTGGTTATTGTAGGACTGCAAACCACAACCCAAAACTTCGTAATGACTGAAATCACCCTTCCTGCTGCTGCTGTGCAAGCCGTAATAGCTGGAAACAATGTAAACGTTACCTGGATGGCCCCTGGCACAGGTGGCGGCGAATGGATTCATTACGACAGTGGTGAAAACGACGACAGTATCGGAACCGGTGGCGCAGCAGACTTTGACGTAGCTGTCCGCTATCCCGGTTCTGCCTTAACCGAATATGCAGGCATGAGCCTCTATGCCCTTAAAGTGTGGCCGGCCCAAGCAGGAACCTTCAGTGCCCGTGTATGGACAGGTGGAACTCCCACTGCCCCTGGCACCATGGTTGCCGACCAAGCCTTCACACCAGCTCCTCTGGATGCCTGGAATACAGTTACCCTTACCAATCCTGTAGCTATCACTGGTTCTGAAGAACTGTGGTTTGGCTACCGTTGCAACGTTACCACAGGTTATCCTGCTGGTGTTGATGCCGGTCCTGGCACCGAAGGCTTCGGCAACATGATGTATTACGAAGGTGCCTGGAGCACACTCATGACACTTGCATCCATCGACGGCAACTGGAACATTCAGGGCTATGTGGGCTATTCAGCTCCCACTGCTGCTCCTGAATTAACCACCATAGATGGCACACTGTTTGCCAAAACCGCGTTCCCGACAGAAGTTAGCTACGACCGTGCCTTAACAGGTTACAAGGTTTGGCGTTTGATGCAGGGCCAGGAAACCAATGAAAGCGCCTGGACCAGCCTCACCACCAATGCTATCACTGCCACAGCTTACCAGGATGCCGGTTGGGGTCCTCTGCCTGATGGCACATACAAATGGGCTGTGAAAGCTGTTTACACAGCGGGAGCATTATCAATCCCTGCCCTGTCCAACCCGCAAACCAAGCAAACTCAGATCGGTACAATTGCCGGTATCGTGCGTAACATGCAGAACCAGGCTGTTTCTGGTGCTACAGTTATGACTGGTGAAATCTCTGCTACAACTAACGCCTCTGGCGCATACAGCATGACAGTTGGCCAGGGAACTCACAGCGTTACTGCCAGCCACCCGAGCTACAATCCTGTTACTCAAACAGGTGTAATCGTGGTGACCGGCCAGACCACCACTGTGAACTTCCAGCTTCCTGCCTCTGAAAACTTGTTTGTTGATGGCTTTGAAACATATCCCAATTTTGCTCTCACCTTCGCTCCCTGGACCCTTGTGGACGTTGATATGAGCGCTACTTATGGGATGGATGGTATCACCTACGAAAATGCCTATGCCCCCATGGCTTACATCATCTTCAATCCAAGTGCCACAGTTCCGCCTGTTACCGACATGGCCACTCATGGCGGCGCAAAAATGGCAGCCTGTATTGCAGCTACAACTCCTCCTAATAACGACTGGATGATCACTGGTCAATACACCGGTGTTACTCAGTTCAAGTTCTGGGCAAAGAGCTACTCTGCACAGTACCTCGAGAGTTTCAAGGTTGGCGTGTCCACAACCGGAACCGCCCCAGCAAACTTCACCATCGTTAGTGGAGCAACTGCAATCCAAGCTCCCACCACATGGACAGAATATACCTACGATCTGCCCACCTATTCTGCAGTTCCGATCCGTATTGGTATCCAATGCGTTTCCAATGATAAGTTCTTCTTCCTGGTTGATGATGTTACCATCCGTGGTGCATCTGCCAACGAAGATCCCATTGTTCCTGTCGTTGTAACCGAACTACAAAATAACTTCCCGAATCCTTTCAACCCCGAAACCACGATTGCTTACAGTGTGAAGGATGCTTCTCCTGTATCCATCCAAATCTATAACGTTAAAGGCCAGTTGGTGAAAACCTTGGAAAATAGCGTTAAAGAAGCCGGAAACCATACTGTGGTGTGGAACGGTAAGGATTCTAACGGTCGCGCAGTATCCAGCGGTGTTTACTACTACAAAATGAACGCCGGCAAATACAGCAGCACCAAGAAAATGATCATGATGAAATAATCTGATTATGGTTAACAGGTTAGCTGGTTAGTTAAGTTAGCTGGTTAACAGGTTAACTACATAGTAGAAGCCCTGGATGAAAGTCTGGGGCTTCTTTTTTTTGGTTGGAAGGTTGTAGGGGCGCATTGCGTGCTGGGGTTGGGAATCTGAACAAAGAAAACGCTTGACTGAAAGAGTACTTAGAGTTATTGATATCTTAAGTGATGGATTCGTGATGATTATTTTTACTGCATCATGCTTGAGACTTGAAGGATAAAAAGCCATGTTAAAAAAAACTGCATTAATACTGATGATAGCTCTTACCCTTTCACTGCTGTGTGGAGCTACCCTGATGAGCTGGGAATTTAGCACTTATGCTGGAAATGAAGCAACCGGTACTGCCAATGTAATTGCCCCAAATGTATCTGCTACTGCTCCCAGCGGAATAGTGTCCCGCGGGGCAGGTTTGAATGCTGCCACCAATGGCGGAAGGTTCAATGCTAACAATTGGAATATCGGAACACTAAGCAATGCAATCACCGGCAATGATTATATGACCTTTGTTATCACTCCGGCAACCGGTTACAAGATGGCGTTGTCAACGCTTAATTTTAGGCTGGAACGTTCCAGTACGGGACCCAACGCCTTTACTTTCCGTAGCAGCACAGATGGATTTACCGCAGATATTGGCACGATTCCTTTTACTGGCACTGCCTCTACTTTTTCCCTTTCTCTTACAGGATTTTCCGAGCTTAGAACCGCAGTAGAATTTCGCATGTATGGCTACGGTGCTGGCGGTACTTCAGGCTCAGCGGGGTTTGAAGGAAGCGGCACAGATTTGGAAATAATTGGCACAGTAGCACCCGATTTCAGCGTTCCCAACGTGGAAACTTCCAGCGTTACCAATATCTCGTATTACGGCTGCACTGGAGGTGGAAATATCACTTCCACCGGTGGCTCTGCAATCTTAGCAAGCGGTGTGGTAATTGGGATTGCTGCATCCCCATTAATCGGCGGAACGGGAGTGATGCAGATTAGTTCCGATTTGCAAGAAGTGGGCATCTTTAGCGTTCAGGCAGAAGGCTTGGATTCCAATACACTTTACTACCTAAGGGCTTATGCGGAAAACGCTGCTGGAACAAGCTATGGAGATGATGTCAGTTTTACCACTGCTCTTTTCCCTGCACCGATTCTTATGCCTCCCACTTCCATCACAGATAGCAGCTTCAAAGCTCGTTGGCAGCATGTGGTAAATGCCCAAAACTATCGGCTGGACGTAGCTTCTTCTCCAGTATTCTCCGATGGTAGCAATACGAATCTGATCTCAGAAGGTTTTAGTGGCGGAGCAACCGCACCAGTTGGCTGGACGTTTTCTGCAATAGGAAGTGATGTTTACACCGGTGCCGGATACTTTGGCATAGCATCACCAGCTATTAAATTCGATAATACGGGAGATGCCATTTTAACTCCTGCATTAGCCAATCCTACCAGTATTTCGTTTTGGCTTAAAGGCAATTCAACTTCAGGTGTTTCTGCATTTCTGGTACAGGAATACTACCAAAGTGCTTGGCACACAGTGGCAAATATAACCGTGGGA
>JAVEUB010000357.1:0-2509 GCA_034005785.1 Cloacimonas sp. (SeqCode)
CAGTTGACCGTGGCCGACAAGCCCCTGCAGGCCCTGCTGATGATCCTCTCCCACATCCCCGGCTATGCGGGGGATCCGCTCCAGAAAAAAGCGATGCTCCTCGCCCTCACGCTGGAAAACCGGCCGGAGCATTTCCTCACGGTGACCGATCCGGAGTCGGCCGTTCCCATCATCGACTATCATCTCCAGCGCAGCGCCCTGCGCACCGGCCTCGTCCGCGTGGAGGATCCGGTCCTGCGCGCCAAGCTCGAAGCCCGCGAACTCGTGAGCGACGAAGAAGAATCCGCGATCCGCCAGGCCACCTATGAAGCCGTCGAAGGGCTCATCGCGCGCTCGGGTCGCTCCGCCGCCGCCGTGGACTGGTTCTTCTTCCAGAACCGCACCGGATGCCCCGAAATGACCGAGCCCCGCTGCACCGAATGCCCGGTCTGCCTCCTCTGCGCCCGGCAGACCCGGCTCTTCCAGCCCGTCTTCCGCACCACGGCCTATTGACCGGCCTCCGGTTTTCCACGCTATGGAAAAATGTTTCCCGTTTTTTCCACACTATGGAAAAAATCGCTCTTCCGACATTTCCGGGGGATTTTTCATTGGGCTTTTGCGGGGTACAGATTCAGTCCGCCGAAGTGGAAGAACAGATCCATCTTGAGCCGATGCCGGTTCCGGAAGCCTCGCGCCTTGGCGATGACGAACTGGATGAGGCTGTTGAGGCCCTCCGCACAGGAGTTGTTGTAGAGGTGGCGACAGTAGGCCACGATGCCGTCCAGATGGTCCCGGACCATGCGCGCCACGCGGCGCATGGGCTCGAGGCGGCTCCGCAGCGCCCGGGTGATCCATTGAGTCAGGAACAGACGGCCTTCCTCGGGAGTCTGGTTCGCGGGGAAGGTCCGGAACACCTCTTTCAAGTGCCAGGCGCGGGCGGTCTTCAGGTTGCTATTCCAAAGCCTCTTAAAGGATTCTCTGGCTTTCTCCGGGACGTTTTCCATCCCGTATAGCCAGAGTTGGCGAGTGCCCTTCAAGGGGTTGTGATGCGCCAGATGGAGCCGGGCGGATTCCTTTTGCCGAACGAGGTTGACGGCGCGGTTCACATGGCGGACCAGATGGAAGAAGTCGTAGATGATTTCCGCGTGCGGCACGTGCTGCCGCGTCGAGCTCGCAAACGCCTTCCACATGTCCATGCTGACCGCTTCCACGCCCTGGCGCTGGGCGTCGGTCAACGTGGGCCAGAACGCGTCCATCGATTCCTTGCTGTTCCCGTCCCCCAGCCAGACCACCTTCACGCCTTCCGACGACCGGCGGCTGACCACCGTCAGATAGTCTTGGCCGCGGCCCACCGCCTTTTCATCCACGCACAGGTGCGGATAGATCTCCGCCTCCCGCCGCTTCAGACCCCGCGCCACCGCCCGGTCCTTGATCCCCGCCGCCTCGGCCCAGCTCAGACGTAGCAGCTTGCGGGCACCTTCGATCGACATCTCCCTCAGGACGTCGATGGCCAGCCGCTCGAACAACGCCGTGAACCGGCCGTGCTTGTCCGCCCACGGCACTTGGACCGTCTGGCTCCCGTGTTCGGGGCAGCGCACACGGGGGACTTCCGCCACCAGGATCGTCTGGAACTGGCAACTGTCCAGATGCCGCCAGCGCCGGGTCTCGTGGTCATGCACGTGCATCCGCCCCCGGCAAATCGGACAGGCCCAATCCGTCTCTTTCAACGCCATCTTCACCTCGATGGCCTGCTTCGCTTGATCGAGTCGGACGCTTTCCACATGCCACGGCTCCGTGGCGCCCAGTATCTGCTGATAGAGTTGGATGTCTTGCATCCCCCCATCTTATCCAATCCTTTTCCCCCCGGAAATGTCCGAAGGACCGTTTTTTCCATGGTATGGAAAATTTCCGAAACATTTTTCCATGGTGTGGAAAAAACAGGCTGGTCCATTCTGAATCCTGTCTCCTGAATCCTGACTCCTGCGAGACGCGTCACGCATCGAGGTGCGTCCGTTCCAGCATGCGGGTCAGGTCGCCTTCGACCTTGTCCTTCTGCTTGTCCGACAGCGCCAGGATGTCCTTCAAGCCCAGCGCCAGATGCGGGATGTACATTTCGATGTAGCTGCGCTTGCGGTCGGCTTCCGCCAGGCGCTTGCGCTTGCTCAGATAGACCGACAACTGCCGTCCGGCCTCCTGCATCGCGAAAGTCAGTTCCTTCAGGATCTCCGGATAGTGCGCGATGGCTTCCTTGCTCTCGCTGGTGAACGGCACCCACACGCTGGCGATGTGCACGAAGAACACCAGCGGCCCGATGGGAAGGCTCCCCCTCGGTTGCTGCAGGCCGTAGGCCTTCCAGTTCACGCCTTCCATCGCTTCGGTCATCGCGCAGGCCCCGCCCATGTAAAGCAGCGGCGCACGGTTGGCGCAGCGGATCAGGCGCACCGGATCCTCCGCGCCCAGCTCGGGATTCTCGCCGGGTTTCGCATAGGCCACGCCCACTTCCACCAAAAAGGGATTGCCGCGGTAAACT
>JAVEUB010000084.1:0-9933 GCA_034005785.1 Cloacimonas sp. (SeqCode)
CTGGTTATTATACATGGCATAGTTGCCTACTTGGGCAGGATTAGTTACCAGCAAAGGGTTATAGGCAGGTAGGAACTCATAGAGATCATCATCACCATCAAAACCAACCGTAACTAAGGTATCCATAGCAGCCACCGAAGCTTGAGAAAAACGCGGATCAAGCTCTGTAATCAGCGTATCATTAGCCGCTGAAGGAGGATATACCAGCCAGTACAGCTTTTGATTTAGTGTGTTCCGACGTTGCTTTTTCGCGCCGAACCACAAAGCACCCTGATACAGATAGTCCATGCCGCTTCCGCCCGGGTATTCTAAGGATGGATATTGCGGAATAATGTCGTCTCCAGAGCCGAAGAAACCGTAGTTACTTACGCGCAACCAGATATTACCAACATTATGATATTTGGTAAGGTCTAATTTCTTTGTTCCAGTTGAAGGTACTGCCTTAACCGCATAAGCGGAGCTTACTAATAGAATAAGCAGCAAGCTAAGACAGATTCCAATCTTATACAACTTCATGAAACACTCCCACTTTATTACAATTTAAATTCTACGGGGATAATAACCAGACAGTCAACTGGCTGGCCACTACTACGCCCGGGTTGAAACTTTATTTTACGCACTGCAGCTATAGCCGCATCATCTAAACCACCAGGGACTGAACGCTTAACTCTTATCTCCCGAACACTTCCATCCTTCAGGACTTCCACTTCCAGAACAACAGTTCCTTGTTGTTTTGCCCTTCTGGCAAATTCCGGATATTCGGGAGCAATCGTGCCAATCACAACAGGTGCATCATCATAGGCAACAAAGTTCACCATCGAGTTATCTACAGCTGAGTTAGTTGGCACATTGGTTGAATAGACATCACCAATCTGGGCAAGGGCCGATTGAAATGCTTCCACATCAATCTCCTGAGTTCCCAGATCATCACTTATCTCGAAACTGACATCAATACTAACTTCAGTTTGGGGTGGTTCAATGCGCTCGCGTTCCTCTATAGGAATATCGACTAATTTCATCTGTTCAGATTTGAATACCTGTTTACGAACGTCGATCTTGGGGGTAACCATCATGCCAAAGATCAGCAGGGTGAGGGATAAGGCAAGGGCTTTGCCAAATTGAGCACTGGCAACGTCCTTCCAATCTTGACTCTTCGTATCCATCTTATCCACCTTTTTTTAATTCTGCCGCTGTTGAGTTTCAAAAGCAACTACCAGAGTGTTAGCATCTTGAAGCTGCCGCATGACATCGGACATAACACCGTACTTAGTATCTTTATCGGTGCGGAAACAAACTATCAAATCGGGGTCTTCAGTTTTCTTCAGAATCAGCGTGCTGGATACAAAAACATCCTCGGCTGATTCAATGCGGGTGGGGACATCATCAATTAGGATGGTTTCGTCCCGCATCACATAGATGGTGCTGGTATGGTTACGTGGAATACGTTCTATGCTTTCGGCAATAGGCCATCGGTCACGTTCCACCCAGAATTTTTTCTCTTGGACAAACACTGTCGATACCATAAAGAAAAGCAGCAACAGGAAAGCAATGTCCGACATCGAGCCAGTAGGAATATTGGCTTCTCGGGATTTTTTATTTACAATTTTCGCCATTATTACCTCCTAATTCGTGGACAAGGATATCTTTTCGATCTTTGCAGCCTTAAGGCGGTCAACCACCCTAACCATCTCGCTATATTTAGCTTCGCGATCGGTAATAACTTTAAAGATCATATCCGGGTTTACTTTCACTTTTTGCTGAATCAAGGCATCCAACACACCGCTTTCAATGTTGCGGGGAGCTTCCTTGTTTACAACAATTTGGCCATCGGCAGTGATTTGCAAGCGGGTCATCTCTTTCTCGGTAAGAGTAAGAGTTTTCGTTTCTCCCTCTTGCTTTTCAGTTGCCTGAGGCAAAACCAGTTTGATCCCCTCTTTGACGTCAAACTTCGTTGTCGCCATAAAGAAGATGATCAGCAGGAAGGCAATGTCGGACATCGAAGAAGTCGGTATCTCAGCTTTTCCCTTCCTTTTTCGACCGATTTTCATCTGATCCCCCTATGTTTCAATCAGGGCTTCAATTACTTTCTCGGAAGCACGTTGCATGTCAATAACCCGGCTATCCACCATGGTTACAAATATATTGTTAAAGAACTGCACCGGGATAGCCACAATAAGACCGGCCTGTGTAGTTATTAAAGCAATTTTTATACCACTTGCAACAATAGTTGCATCAACCGCACGTGCGGCAGCAATGGCATCGAAAGCACTGATCATACCAGAAACAGTACCCAGGAATCCCAACATAGGAGCTAAGGTTATAGCAGTAGAGAGTTCCAAGAAACCTTTCTCCAGATAGCTCATTTCAATCATTGCAGCATTTTCGATCGCCTTCTCAACGGCATTAACGCCGCTATCAGCTTTCAATAAACCAGCATAAACAATCGAGCCAACGGGTCCGCGGGTGTTTTTGGCAATCTCCAGAGCTTCTTTGTATTTCTTGGCTTTGATCAAGGGAACGATCTTACCCAGAAAGTTGTTCAAATTCACTTTACCGGAAAGCAGAGCAATGAATTTCCAGATGACATAAGCAAGGCCATAGATTGTAACGAAGAGGATCGGCCACATAGCCCAGCCACCATCTTTGAACCATTTAACCATACCGCTGCCAAACACAAGTTCAGCAAAGCTCTGTAATCCGCCACCGGAAGCCGGGGCAGCCTGTTCCACTGCGTACGCAATATTCGTGAACACTAAGCTCATCATCACAATCAGCAGCACTGTCCAGATGAATTTTCTCATTTTATAATTCCTCCTTGGAATAATTTAGAAGTTGAATGAAACACCTAGGGTTACAGCCCTAAGATTGTTTACATAAGTTGGGTTCCTTGATGACAAATCGGTAGCGTAGGCTACTTCAGGATAAGTATAGTTAATCTGTTCATCTTCGATATCATCGCCATTATCATAGGGGTTACCAGTTTTGGCATAAACATCGTAGATATTTTTGTTTTTAAACAAGTTTTCTACTTCAAGGTACAATCGCAGATTCATTTTGTTGGGCAATGTAATGCCTTTGGATACCTTCATATTAGCGCTCTGAGTAAGATTTTTCCGCTTACTATTTGTATCCAGGTCACTATTTCCTACCAAACTTTGCGGAGTATAAGGGGATCCCGAAGACATGCTCCAGCCAAAATTAGCGGTTACATCATCAATCGGAAGTATCATATCGGTAAAGGGAATAAAGAACTCTTCACCTCTGCCGATACGGAAGGTATAGTTCAGGCTCAAATTATGGCGAATATCCCAATCTAAGGGGAACTCGCGTAAATTTGTGCTCTCATCTTGTATTATCGTTTCCGAATTATTGCCCTGAGCCCAAGCCAGTGAATAGGCAACACTCCAGGAATTGAAGTTGGAGAGCAATTTTTCCAGCTGCATATCGATACCACGGGCAGAGCCGTAATCATCCGAGAAGTATTTATACCAGAACACTGTCTGCTCGATCTCGCTACGTTCTTTTTTGGTGTTAACGTAGTTGTAGAGATTTTTATAGTAAGCAGTGAGGTCTAACACGTAATCTTCGCTAAGCTGATGCGAAAGACCAACTTCGTAGGTTACAGTTATCTGTGGCTCCAGGCTGGGATTCCCTACCCTGACAACTGAAGTAGCATTATTGGCATCTTCAGGAGTTTTACTGGTAAAGATGTACTGCATTTGAGGCAGTTGGTTCTGATAATTGTAGGCAAAACGCAACACATCGCGCTCTGTGATGGGATGCGATACGCCCAAACGGGGGGATAGCATCACCTGGAAACGATCCTTGCCGTCAAAAGCACGTGCAGCAAAGCTGCCATCATCTTTGGCAACGGAGTATTCTTTACCCAAGTACCAGAAATCAAACCGAAGACCGGCATTAACGATCATTCCTTCCCATTCCATTTTATCCTGCAGATAGTATGCCATCTGCCAGGGATCTGCTTTGTAACCATCTCTCTTACCCGACGCAGCCTTTGCCGCAGCAAAATAATCCTCGGGTTTATAGATGGGCACAAGATCAGCCAAAGAAGTAGGAGATTCTACCGTGGCAAGCAAAGCATACAGCTCACTGGGTGGGTTGTCTGGATCGTAAGTGTCAGGATCAAAATCGTAAGTGCTTAGGTTAAACACACTACGAAGATAATCGCCTCTGCGCTTATCGTCTACTGACAGGAAATCTTGTAACTGATTCTTCTTGATGCTGTGTTTGATAATCTCCAAGCCTGATTTAGCCAGGTGGGTATCATTCAGTTGCCATTCAAAATCAGCTCTCGCACTCAAGGTGGTGGTGGTATCATCGATAAAACTAGTATATATTGTACCGGGAGCCTTAAAGCCAGGGATTGGCCGAGGAAATTCCACACTCTCCAAACGGTACACCCAATCTGAAGAGGGAAGAAACCCAAAATCATATACACCATCAGACGGATTGGAATCGATGCTGGAATAGCCATAATAGCCCTGAGCAACCCAATCAACGTACTGCTCAGGAATATTGTTCGGATCAATATCAAGGAACATATAGGCATCTCTGGCAATTCCTTTAGGCCCAGTGTAGCTGTCTTTTTGATAATAACTGGCTTTCACCTTCAGGTTCATTGTGTTGTTAAACACATGGTCATAAGTGCCCACATACTGGCTTTGTGTGGTTTCATCCTCAGCAAAGTGTTGCTGCGCGTAGCGCCAAGAATAATCTGTAGAATTCTCACCAAAGGGATGATTATAGCTGCGATCACCACGGGCAGCAAAAGTAACGTTCTGTCCCGCACTAATCACATATTTAGACTTAAGATTCACGTTGTATGAATTGTAGTTACGATTGCCGATGTCGATCCCGAGGATGTTTTTTCTACCTTCATAGGGGTCATAACGATCATAAACCGCATCCAGCAAAGAATTTCCGTTCAGAACAAAATCTTGATTGGGATCACCAATAAAATAGTCTTTAAGTCTTCCATCCAACCATTCGCCTGCGCCATTAAGATAGAACGTAAATCTTTCTTTCAGTTCGGGGCTGGCAAACGGGACTACAGGTCCACCAATGGCAAACTTTAGTACATCTGTGTTGCGGCCTTCACCAATGATATGATCAGAGTTGTATTCAAGCTTACCGGAATAGAATGGATCACCATCCTTGGTAACAATATTGATAACGCCAGATTGAGCATTACCATATTCGGCAGGGAAACCACCAGTCATCACTTTCATATCGCTGATAGCATCAGTATCCACTTGCAAGGTTGCGCCACCATCCACAGGATCAGAAACGCTCATCCCGTCCACGGTATAGTTAACCTCGTTGGAGCGACCACCACGAATATGCAGTTCACCACCTACACTGGTTACTCCCGCTTGCAAAGAAATGATATCGGCAACGCTACTTACAGCAGTATCAGCCATGTTTTTCATTTCAATGGTTCTGGAAGTTCCCACGCCATCCTTTTTGATGTTATCGGTTGGAGCCTGCACCACGACTGTAGCAATTTTCACTCCAGCACGGTTCATCACAGGTTTCAGTTCAGTGGTTAGATCCACCTGAATCTTCACATCCCGGAAGGAATAATCGTCGTAGCCAATTAGTGAGAATTTCACAGTGTAAGAACCAGGGGGGATATTGATAATAATCGCCGACCCCTTGGCGTTAGTTTGGCCGCCGGTGACGCGTTGAGTACCTTGCATCACAATGACGTTTACAAATTCTAAAGAGCGCCCCTGTCCATCGCGAACGCGGACAGCCAGTTTCCCGGTGGTAGCAGCGTTCAATAACGTTACTCCAAGCAGCATCACTAATAGTAGGATCAATGCATATCTACGCATCGACTTACCTCCCTTCATCCTGGGTTATTATTTTTCACTTTTGTTTACACTGTTTTGCCATCGTCCCTCCCAAAAGCTCAGGGACTTTAGCTCTAAAGACTCTTTTATCTGATGTACAAAAAATAGTCAAGAGGTTTTTTTCAACTATCCGCTCTTTCATGCTCCAATCGCTAAGGATCGCACTAAGTTAAGCATCTTTGGATCCCTCAAATAAATTCTACTTTGGGCTGTTGCGCCCCAATTGAGCTTAGCTCACCCAATATCCAGGCACCGTCTATTTCAGTAAAACCTTCCGCACTATTTGCCTCAACTACACAAATCATACCCACGCCCAAATTAAAGGTTTGCCGCATAACATCTGTGCTGATTTTCCCGGAATTACCTAACCAATGAAAGAGTGCCGGAATGCGATTATCGCTCAGATTTACTCTGGCGCAAAGATTATCCGGTAGTATCCGGCTTAAATTGCCGGCAATCCCGCCTCCGGTGATATGGGCTAATCCGTGTAGAGCGGGGTCTGTCAACTTGTCCTTCAAAACCGGCAAATAGCTGCGATGAACCCTTAGCAGCAGTTCGCCCAACATTTCCTTACACTCGGGAATATAGGCATCCAATCCAAGCTGTAAGTGCTGGAAAACAATCTTGCGAACCAGTGAATAGCCATTGGTATGTAAACCGCTGGACGGCAGCGCAACCAGCACGTCTCCTGCTTGCATGCTTGCCCGCGGTAACAATGCACCTTCTTCCACCATGCCAACTATAGTGCCGGCAAGGTCAAAATCATCGGTTTGGTAAATGCCCGGCATTTCTGCCATTTCTCCACCTATCAAGGCACAGCCATTTTCTTTACATGCAATTATTAAACCGTTGATAAGCTGCTCTATCATCTGCGGATCAAGCTTACCCACTCCTATGTAATCCAGAAAGAACTGAGGAATAGCACCCTGAACCAGGATATCATTTACGCAGTGGTTAACCAGATCTTGCCCTATACTACCGTATGTTTTAGCCATGATGGCAATGCGGAGTTTTGTGCCAACCCCATCTGTGCTGGAGACCAGAACCGGTTTCTCCCAATGGTCTTTGTTCAAACGGTACAAACCACCAAAACTGCCCAAGTCGCTTAACACATTTTCATTATAGGTTTCGCGAACCTTGTGTTTAATTGCTTTAACAGCAGCTTCGCCGGCGGCAATATCAACCCCGGAGTTTTTGTAATCCAAGCCTGGCATCAACTTGTCCACTTTACTAACCTCTCTTTGTAGGCATCAATCTCAGCTCTGTTTTTTCCGATTAGCCCTTTCACGCTAAAATCCGCAACATCCATCGCTGCCAAAACAGTGCCATAACGTACTGCATCACGAATGGCAGCAGGTGTTATCACAGGAAAGTTAGCTAAATAAGCCATGAATGCACCGGCAAAACTATCACCTGCACCCGTGGGATCCTGAACTGTTTCCACCGGGTAAGCCGGTGCAAAAAACATATCATCAGCAGAGACGGCAATACAACCGTACTCTCCTCTTTTGATAATAACCCATTTCGGTCCCATAGCAAGGATAAATCTTGCAGCGCCAAACAGTTCTGCTACTCCCGTATAGTCCCGTAGCTCATCTTCATTCATGAACACAATGTCCATTTTCGCTATCACGCGGGTAAGATCTGCAGGGCACAAACCAATCCAGTAATTCATCGTGTCGCAAGCAACATGGGTGTGTGCTACCGATTGAGCTAAAACCTGCAGTTGCAACGAGGGGTGAATGTTAGCGAGCAACAAGCTTTGGCAGCTTTTACACGATTCCGGTAACTGCGGTGAAAAATCTGCAAACACGTTCAGTTCTGTATTTAGCGTTTCTGCCTTGTTCCAGGAAACGTATTTTCCGCTCCAGCGAAAGGTTTTCCCTTCCTTGAAATCCAAGCCTTCAAGATTTACACCATGCTCGCACAGCAGATCCAGCCCCGCTTGGGGATAGTCCGTTCCCAAAACCCCAACTATACTTGTGGGGCTGAAATACGAGGCAGCCAGCGCTCCGTAGATAGCAGAACCACCCAAAGCGTCCGTAACAGCTCCCGCTGGGGTAGAGATCGTATCCAAGCCTATTGAACCGACAATAACCAGGCTCAAGGCGTGTTTCCGGAATGTACAGAATCAGCTTGTTGTCCCTGGGTGTTTACCGAATCTGTGGTGACAGGGTTATTCACTATAGTTGTTGTTTTGTAGGGACGGCTCATAAAATACAATATTGCCACCAGCGCCAGCACCATAATCAGTAGCTTAGACCAGTTATAGCTCTTCTTTCTGCGGTCCCGCCAGCGCTCTTTCATCTTATCGTCATAATTATCCATTGTCTATACCCACCTATCAAGCCAGTTCTGCTAAAAAAGCGGCAAAACGACGGACTCCCTCTTTGATATTCTGGAGGCTATTGGCATAAGAGAAACGCACCGTTCCCTCCATACCAAATGAACCACCGGCAACCAAGGCTACATGGTGCTTTTCCAGCAGTACGTCACAGAATTTGTCTGCGCTCGTAATCCCTTGTTTATTGTTTTCCAGATACCACTTAATTCCGGGCATGATATAGAACGCACCTTGTGGTTTAAAACTGGTGAGATGCGGAATCTTGCTCAGTTCTGTGTACAGGTAATCCCGGCGTTGGGAAAATTCCTTGCGCATGTTTTCGATGGAGGCATCCTCTTCTCGCAGAGCCGTTACACAAGCTTTCTGGGCAATGGAATTAACACAGGATGTAGCATGCTCTTGCACCCTTCCAGCAGCAGCGATAATATGAGCAGGGCCTGCTGCATAACCAAGCCGCCAGCCTGTCATGGCAAATGCTTTGGATACACCGTTAATTACAACAGTCTGCTGCTTCATTTCCGGGCTGATACTGGCAATGGAGACATGTTTCACTCCATCATACACCAGCCGCTCGTATATCTCATCTGAGACCACCAAAATGTTATGTTTTACGCATACTTCGGCAAGAGCAACAAGCTCTTCACGGCTGTAAACAGCACCTGTGGGATTGCTGGGGCTATTCAGGATTAGTACTTTAGCACAGGGATTTTCAGCTATCGCTACCGCTAATAACTCGGCATCAATTTTGTAAGAATGAGCCTCATCGGTAGGAATAAACACCGGTTCAGCATTGGCAAGCATTGCCTGATATGGATAGCTTACCCAATAGGGAGAAGGCATTAGCACCTGATCCATGTTGTCACATACTGCGATAAGGACGTTGAGTATGGATGCTTTGGCACCCGGGGAAACAAGAATTTCCTTGGGCGTATATTGCAAACCATTGTCTTTAAGCAGTTTTTCGCATATCGCCTGCCGGAGTTCAATGATGCCTGCATTCGCCGTATATTTGGTGAAATTTGCATCCAAAGCCTTATGTGCTGCGGCTTTGATGTAATCAGGCGTGTTAAAATCTGGCTCACCTACTCCGAAATTGATTACATCAATTCCAGCGTCTTTCATCTCTTTCGCCTTAGCCGATAACGTAAGCGTTGGCGACGGCTTGATCAATTTGCAGCGGTTAGATAGCTTAATGCTCATCTTTTCCCCCTCTATGTTTTTTTTAGGTGTCAGGTGTCAGGTGTCAGGTGTCAGGTATTAGGTATTAGGTTTTAGGTTTTAGGTAGTAGGGGCGCATTGCGTGCGCCCAAACACTTTATGTCATTCCCGCGGAGGAGCTTGTGCGATAACGCTTGTCATTCCTGCGGAGGCAGGAATCCAGCCCATTTATAAGGTCTGTAAGAACAGAAGATAGATGTCTATACTGCAATGCTTTATTTGTATCATCCCTAATGGGATTCATCAGGGCTGGATTCCCGCCTCCGCGGGAATGACAGAAGGTTTTGCAGTTTTCACACAAGCTCGGAGGCGGGAATCCAGCCCGTGAATAACTTCCATTCTCACTGCTTTAGCTCTCACTGGCGTAGCTCTCACTGGCGAAGCCTCTCACTGCTTTAGCTCTCACTGGCGAAGCCTCTCACTGCTTCAGCTCTCACTGGCGAAACCTCTCACTTCTTCCCCGCCATAAGTACTACTAAAACAGCGGTATTAACG
>JAVEUB010000358.1:0-2501 GCA_034005785.1 Cloacimonas sp. (SeqCode)
CTGCCTTGGCTTTCAGCAGTTTGAGGGCACTGCCGATGCTGATCCGGTTGGGATGCAGCAGGATCGCCAGCAGTACCTTGCCTTCCAGCTCAGTGATCTTGCGTTGCCGTTTCTGATAGCGGTTACCATGCAGGAGGGCATACATGTCTTGCTTACTTTGTTCATAACGAGCCAGCCAGATTCTCAAAGCCCGTTCGGTGCGTTTGCCTTTCAAAGCATATAGTTCCTCTGCCAGGCTGCCATTATTGTATTCGGCTGTGATCAGCTCCCACTCCCGGCCTTTGGACTCGCTTTGCTGGAGTCTATCCTGTAGTGTGGAGCAGAAGTAACCCATCAGCTTGGCTTCGGTATCGCACTTGAGTGGTACCCGCTCATCGGGAGTGAAATCGATGTACTCTTCCTCACTATCAGGAGCATCTTCAACAATACCTTGGATTGCCACCTCTGTGACAGGCACTGGAAGCTCAGTTTGAACCAGTGGCTCAATCTCTACATCGGGAACAGGCTTAAGTCCGGGCTGGGGATTCTGCCCGAGCAGATCCAGTAAGTCCTGTCTCCCCTTCCAATCGGGATAAATGCTTTGATAGAGATCCGCATAGGCGATGGGGTCAATATCGTCATAGATACTCATGCTGGCCTCCTCCGGATGCATACTTGTAGATAAGGGCACTATGCAGTTCCCTGCCATCCACAGCCAGCGTCAGTTCGATAAATTCAACAGGCGCTATCTGCCGGGCTTGGCAGTCTGCCATCTCTTTAATATATAAGGAAGGCTCGGTTAGCAGGAATGTCTTCACTACCTTATAGCCATCCAGGACTATCAGGTGCTTGTGCACCTCTATCTTGTTGCGCTTGATATAGCGCCATACGGTGCGGGTCGAACAGCCTAACAGCTCTGCCGCCCGCTCGATGGTCAGCCAAACTGACCTGATCTTGCGTTTGCTCATTTTCAGCCTCTGCCAATAAAATTCCGGTACCACTAAGCACGCTGTGACAACTCCACCTTTATGGCGTGTCACAGAGGTCGGGTCAATTGTCACAGTGCTCGAATCTCCTGTCACAGAGGTGACCACTTTCCCGCCCGTCTGATTGTCACAGCGTTCAATGTATCTACTGATCAGCATCGGCAGCTTTTTTGTCCGAATGGATGGGTCTGTGACACCTGTCACAGAGGTCGGTGTGTCACAGAGGTCGTCCTTGACCTCATAATCTTCTGGCTCGTAACTGGTCGCTTTCATAAGCGCCTCCCACTTGTTATTGTTGGGTGCTACATAACTGCATAGCAATAACTTGGGAAGTCCTTTCTGCTCATTCCGCCAGCCTTTGCAAACCTTCTGATACCATTGGAAGAATCCGCTGCCGATTCACACTATATAATTAGGTCTTGACAAATTAGTTAGACAAATTATCTTGTCTACGGATGCATTATCTTACCCATACGGGTATAGGTCAAGTGAAATCTTAGACAAACAGGAGGAATAATGGACCCTAACGATATCGGCAGCAGGCTGGGAATGCTGATCAAATCAATGAATTTGAAGCAGTACCAGTTCAATGAAAAATTCGGTATTTCGCCCAATTCATTAGACCGTTACAAGAACAATGAGCGCTTTCCGGAGCCTCAGTTTCTGGCTAGATTGATTGATGCCGGAGTTAACGTAAACTGGCTTCTTAGGGGAGAAGGCAGTATGTTCATCCTGGCTCCCTGGGAGATCGGACCGGACGTCAAGACCACTAAGAAAATGCAGATCGTGAATGGTAAGCCGACCTTAGTGAATGATTTTGATACTACTTACGTGCGCACTTCAATCTTTCCGATCGTAGCGGAAATAGCCGCTGGATCACCCATGGAAGTTCCGGAGGGTATCGAGCCGACGGATTCAGTCGAAGTCCCCATCCGCTACATACCCTTCGGCACGGATAACTACGTGGCCTTCAAAATCAATGGACTGAGCATGGA
Source organism: Cloacimonas sp. (SeqCode) (assembly GCA_034005785.1). Taxonomy (GTDB): domain Bacteria; phylum Cloacimonadota; class Cloacimonadia; order Cloacimonadales; family Cloacimonadaceae; genus Cloacimonas. Next base: position 1,961 of record JAVEUB010000358.1, read on the forward strand.
GCCGCAGATACTGCATGGGGATATTGTCCTCATCAAAAAGCAGATCTCCTGGGACGGACTGGATGGTAAAATCTGTGCCGTCCGATACGAGACAGGCATTACCCTGAAAAGGATACAGTATGATGAGGCTCGCAAGGGAGTTGCCCTCCAACCTCTCAATAAAGACTACCGGATCGAGTTTATAGACGCTGATCAGAGTCAGTGGTTAACCATGATCGGCCCCGTGGCACTTCAGTTACGGCTCTACTAAATGTGATAAATATCCCAAAAAATCTGATGGTCTGAAAATACCTTAAAATGAGGGTAAAATTGAAGGAATCGTGATACCGATACGTCCAGAAACGTCCAAAGACCACTGTGACACAGTCTAAAGTTAGTCCTATCTAACTCTCCAGCCTATAAACCTTTAAGACCTCTGTGACACGTGATATCGATTTGAAGAATTGGGTGAGAACTTATAGAGACTGTTCAATTATCCGAACCAAGTTATGCTGTGCTTTCTTTACGGTAGTGGAGCATAAGTGGGCGAGGTTTTGCCAAT
>JAVEUB010000085.1:0-9889 GCA_034005785.1 Cloacimonas sp. (SeqCode)
CCCGGTGGCAGATGCGTGGTAGTGCCAGCTTCAAGTAAGAATAGCGATGCAATGGACAAGAACCACCTGATCAGCTACAGTCAGCAGTATAACGCCAATACAGTGGACTCAGAAGATACCGAGTCTACCGAAACAGTCTATGAGACCTATGAGGACTATCTGGACTTAGAACGTAAGTTCACTATGATTCATGAAGCCAAAGACAATGATGTAGTAATCGACTTCTCGGCTGAGTTCCTTGATCTTGCCCCCATAGTAGAAGAGAAGCTGCTATTCAAGGAAGAGGCTCAACTCTATGGCAGATTCTGTCAGGAGGTGATCCGTATCCTCAATGGTGCATCTTCAAGGACTATCGCCTGGAGACAAATCACCAAAGACTACAATAACAGTAAACTGGTGGCAGAACTGCGTTATAAGAAGGGACCCCGCAAAGAACGGGCACTGCGAGAGTGGCTACGTAACTACTATGACAATAAACTGGATATGTATGCTCTGCTGCATAAGAGTAAGGGGCAATACAAAGACCGGAAGATCACCTACCAGGAACAACAGTATCTGCTGCATCTGCTGCTCAATCCCAATCGGATCAAGATCGGCTCTGCCATCGTAAACCTAAAACAGATGGCCAGAGTGGGAAGGATAGAATCCGTTACTCATGAACGTACTTTGAGACGCTGGTGTGAGGAATGGGCAGAGACTCATCCGGCAGAGTGGCATCAAGCCCGGGATGGCAGTAAATATGTATCTGAGAGGATTATCAAGTCCATCCGCAGAGATGATAGCAGTCTGGAAGTCGGACAGGTCTGGGTAGCCGATGGACATACCCTGTCCTTTGATATTCTCAATCCACAGACCGGAAGAGCACAACGCATGACCATGATCATGGTGATGGACTGGGCAAGCAGATATCCGGTGGGAGCCTCACTTGCCTTTACCGAAGATAGCCAGCATATCCTGACTGCATTCCGCAATGGCTTCATCAACTGCGCATTGATAGCTGATAATGACTGCGGAACCAAAGCAGTGATTCCTGAGTATGTCTATCTGGATAATGGCAAAGCCTTCCGAGCTAAGCTCTTTCATGAACGCTGGGAAGACCACGATCTGAATAAGGAACTGGGCGGTATCTTCCCCCGGCTCAATATCGGAGTAAGATTCGCGGAGAGTTACAATGCCAAGGCTAAGATCATTGAGCGCTTCTTTAAGACCTTCCAGGAGCAGTTTGAACGCTTCGTTACTACCTTCAGAGGTGCATCGATAGATGATAAGCCATCCACTCTGAGTCGTAACGAGAAGTGGGCAAAGAAGCTCTATACCGGCAAGCCACCGACCATTGAAGAGACGATGCAGATGATTAACTACTATGTACGCTACTTCTATGGCGAAACCCCGCATGGCTCACTGCAACGAAGGACTCCCTATGAAGTATTCAGTGCTGCCAGAATAGCACCTGAGCGACAGATCGAGATATCCAAGCTGAACTTCCTGATGATGGCGATGGAACGCAAGAATATCCGAGGAGAAGGAATCAGGCTGGATAAGAAGATCTACTGGCACAAAGAACTGGTTAACCATGTGGGTCAGTCCTGCATTATCCGCTACGATTACAGTGATGCCAGATGGATAGTGGTCTATGACAAGAACGACGTATTCATCTGCCAGGCAGCCCTTAGAAAGACACAGCATCCGTTTATTGAAGTCTCGATGGATAAGGCAGTCTCGCACAAAGAACTCAATAAGGAATACAAGGAAATTAAGGGTCTCAGGCGGGAGAAAGAGCGCAGTGCCAAAAAGTATGTAGTAGATTCGAATAAGGCAGTGGACTTAATCCTGAAGCCAGCCAATGCGGAGCTATCCACTCAGAATCATGAAATAGATGATAAGCGGAAGACATCGATCTTCGCCAGTCCCCCTATGCTGGAGGCACCACCCAAAGATAGTGACGAGATCATAGAAGAGATGACCAGAAGAGCCATGATGAACCTGCCGAAGCATCCTGATATGTTAAGCCCGGAAGAGCGAGAACAGCTTGATACCAAGGAGAAAGAGAGATTGGCAGAGCAGGAGAGAGACAGGATAATCCTAGAGGAAATCAAAGAAACATTCGACCGCATCGGACTCGAGTATCAGCCCAGTGATGGTAAACCTTCTATGGATTTCGCGACAGGTTTCAGTCAAACGGCTAGAGAGTACTGTAAAGCTCAACAAAGAGCTCAGGCAGAACAAGAAGCTACTGCGCAAGATGGAACTGTCGCTACGACGATGGATGAAGCAAGTACAGAAGGTAAAGATAATGATCCAGCGCAAACTATCATCAACCCTGCAGAATTGGCTGATGATAAACAAACTCAGGTTAATGCTAAGACTGGGCAAGCGCCATTCGCACACCTCTCCCGAAAAGAATACCTCAAACGCATCGGGATAATTAATTAGGAGGCAGTCATGAAACAAGGAAAACTAGTTCAAACTCAGAATGTAGTTGCAGCCGATAAATGCATTGAATACCTACTGAATCGACCCAAACTGGAGATGGTAGGACTGGGATTGTTGTATGGTAGACCGGGACTGGGAAAGACCACTTATGCCAGTCGGATAGCTTTCAGCAAGGGCTATGTATATCTGAGACTGGAAGCCACTACCACCCCCAAGGCATTTGCCTCCAAACTGCTCTTAGCACTTTACAAGAGGTTTGGCATGGGAGAGTACGTCCCATACGGAACAGCTAATGACCTCTTTATGCTCTGTTTATCGATGCTGGAAGACCATCCAGATACGATCATCGTGGTAGATGAGATAGACTATGCCTTCCGACATCCCCAGCTCTTGGGAGCGATCAGGGATATCGTGGACGAGACCACAGCGATAGTTATCCTGGTCGGTATGCAGAATGCCAAGGATAAGCTCAACCAGATCAACGAGTATTACTTTGATAGGTGCAATTTCTTCTATGAGTTCCAAGACTTGCCTAAGAAGGACATAGCACAGTTATGCAGTGAGGTTCTGGAAATCAAGTTCCATCCGGACATTGTCGAATATGTGCACTTCCACTCTTGTGGTAATGTCCGCAAAGCCATGAAACTAATCCGCTCAGTGGAAGAGATAGGAATCTACAAGAACCTTGACCTGGTCACCCAAGCCGATCTGGATGACTGAGGATAGCATGACGGACAAAGAACTTATACTCAACTTCGTCAGTCAGTATGATCGACCGTTTAATGCTGAGCTAATGGCACAGATGACCAGTATAGGCATTAGAACTATTGAGATGCTACTACCTGAACTTATCCAGAGCAATGCTATAAAGCAGATAGAAGATAGTCCTCCCATATTCGTCCGAGCTAATCGCTACCAAGCCAGGATCGGCTATCAGCATTACAAGGGTTGGACTTTCAGCATAGCTGATGCCCATAAGCTTTTGGACATCCTGGAAGACGGCAGATACAAGTCCATCAGAGACATCGCACAGGCAATAGGCAAGTCCAGGCAGTGGGTATATATCTATCTGGAAGCACTGGCTTCGATTGAGGTGTTAGACCTGAGAGGCTACATATATGTGGTTATTTCCCGCCAAAACGTGCCCAAAATCGGCAGAAAAGTCCAGAAAGGTATCCTGGGTCAACTCAGGAATTTGAATAGAATTGGGTGTTATAGATTACTGGAGTAGAAAGATATTAACTAAAATCAATCGACAAGAATACTACATCAATAACACAATAGGTTGTAGATATTCTTAATTGTTAGTTACTTCTTCATCCAGACCGGGGCTATACAGCAGATTTTGGTTTTTTCACCTCGTGAAGATATCTTTATTGAAATCAAGATTGTTTCTTACGCAATCCTATCATGTTAACGAAACTGGTTACAATAACTCTTCCTATCTTCTGATAACGCCCAGATTTTGTTAATGGGATACCAATCGTTTTGCCTACTTTCGTCTTTATCGCCGATATCCCCAATAGTCTTTTCCAAGAAAAGCCACCTTTGTTCATATTAGGATCTCCTTAAATTCAACTTTGCTCAGTTATAATACTCAAAGTGCTTTAATCATTTGCCTTGAGATGTTTTTCTGAATTGGTTTTCATCAACGTTTCTTCAATTAAATCTACCAATCTAACCCAATGAGGTTCTTGAAGATTCACAAAGATCGCATAAAGTTGATCATGGATATCTTCATACTGCACAGGGGATTCAGTCACAAAAGGGGCAACGTTTGAATCAAATACACTTTTAACCATCTCAAGTACATTGATATCTTCAGATTTGGGGAACCAAGAATCAAATTCATGTAAATCATACCCCTTTCTATTGAACCTATCCAGGAATTCTTGAAAATCTCTACCGGAAATCTTACCTTTTGCAGCACGTAACAAAACACCCAATAGACTCTCCAAATAGAATTTGTTATACAGAGTTTTATCGCTTTGCTCAACGATCTGTAGATGCTTAATGGCATAACCATATGTTTGAGTTTTCTTATTGAGTACAATATTGGCTGTAAACTGAACAACATCTTTAGGGAGAAAAACTGAATCACCAGCTAAATGGTCAAAATGGAAAAATACTAATTGTCTAAACATTTTACACTTGATGAATCCGAAAGCACTTCCCATTCTATATACTTTTCCTTCAAAAACTAAACCGACCAACAAGTTCTTAATCTGATCACGGCTAGTCTCCGATTCAAGTTGTGATACGTCAAGAAATGCATTGTATTCTTGAGATGATGGTTCGATCGCTTCGTTGCGATTTTGTGTTGATTTCGATGTTAAGTCAACTCCATCTATATGTGAGATACCGTCCATCTTCTCTGGTTGGATTACGGATAGAAACGATAGAAGTCGCCTTTGTTGCTTATCTGAGATTGCTGATGACTTCCAAATATCTAGTCTTTCTAGACAGTCTTCCTTTGTGATTAGACCTACATCCAGCAAGAATTTAGCCTGTTTGATAGATAAGTTCTCAAGCCAATTGGGTATCATTTCCGTAAAATCATCTTTCGTGGCTAAATGACCATCTATAAGTATTTTTGCACGTTTAGGTGTGGAGTTATTAATCCACTTGGCAATTATCTGTTTTATTGGATCTTTTTGGACGAATTCCGTATCATATAGCATCGATATCTTTTTCATTACTGAATTGTTTGGATTTACTGTTGATGTGTTTAGCAATACGTATGTCGCTCCAATGGGGATTTGATCTTTAAATCTTGTTACATCAAATAATGATCCTAGCCTAAGCTTCTGGATCTCCGTAGCCGTCTCTATGCTGTAACCCTGAATTCTTCCTTGTACCGAATCAAAGTCTAACACACCAATAGACAATAGTAATTCTACCTGTTTGTCATTAGCCTTTTTAAGTCGTTTTGTGGCAAAGTTATGGAAGATATTGGGATCTACCAGATTATTCGAAACTAATGAGCAAATCGTATCGAAACTTGGATTAATTGATAACTTCCTAACACAAGAATAAATCTCCTTTTTACTTATCAGCCCCATACAAAACAAATCAATTACTATATAACCATCCCATCCGTTGCAGTACTTATTAGTAAGCCAATCAATATCTGAAGATGAAAGGTCACTTTTCGATAGAGATCCATCTTTAATACTATTGAAGGTTGCTAACGGATATCTACGCAATACAATAGAAATTAACTCTCTGTACTTCTCTATGTTTGTAGAATTGATCTTGGAAAGATATGAAAAATAGTCAGAGGATATATATGAGAATAGGTTTAAATAATTACCGTAGCGTGGGATTTTATACCGGTTTGTCCGGATTATATCTGCAATATCTTGGTTGATGTAACTCATATGGCTTTTTGTAGTTATGCCAAGATCCAAGAGATGTTTTTTAAGAGCCATCGTGCTGATCTTCAGCTCCTTGGCTAATTCATGAACGCGTATATGGCCTTTTAGATCATTATTCTGCAGATAGATCGTTTCTCGATTAGTACGTATTATATTGGCAACATCCTGGTTAATAAAACTCCCTTCCATAACCTTATTACCCCGTGGATAGACACCTAAGCATTTTATGTAGTTCACGAGGTCTCTCATGCTTAACATAAGCTCTGTTGCTAATTCAACAACTTGAATTTGTCCTCCACTTTCATAATTTTCTTGCCGAAAAGCGCTCAAATTTTTAAATGATTGATTAACATCTCTGTCTTGTAAGTCCATAAATTTATCAATATTTACGCCTAGAATGCTTGATAGAATGTTCTTTATTACATAGTCAAGATTCGAAGGTACTGGCAGTGTACTCAGGTATTCATAATCATTATACGCCATAGTGACCATCAAAGGATGGAATTTCCATAAGAATTTGATTATGCTCCTTTTGTCATCTTCACCAATTGATTTTCTTGTTGATAGAATCTCTAAGCAGTAAGCGGTAACCATTCCCATGCTATTAGAACTAAGCCTCGAACTTGTAAACTGCTTATCAGCGAAACTCCCCTCCTGTGTAATGATGTATTCTGCCGTAAGATACTCATGGATTGTTTCATGGAAAAACGAAAGGTTGTTATCATCTTTACTACAGAGCAGAATGAGACCGCCTGAGTAAAAATGAAGAAAGTGATCCAGTTGTTCAATCTGAGGTTGTAAGATTGAACAAGCCTCATCCAATGGGGCAGACCGATTGTATCCAGCAAGCTTTAGAATTCCAGCAATGGTGACAAGTGTATGGAATGCCATCTCTTGGTTGAATAAAGGTTCCTCTCCTGACTTTGCAATTTTTGAATTCTCTCTTTCAATCCAATCCATAATGTATTGATAGTACAAAGATGCTCTTCCCTCGGGCAGGGTTCTAGTTTTCTTGCCAACAGATGCCACCATCCTCAACATCCATGGATTGTTTGCTATAAGCTCACCGCCCGGCTGCTTATGCAATTGTTCTAAAATACAGGTTGCCAACTCACAATCCTTAAGATATGCTTCTAGGAATTGGAGCTGCTTGTCCTTAGACATAGGTCTTATTGTGAAAGTAGGCAAGTTAACGGGATTGTTCCAGCTTAACTGCCTCGTTGTGATGATTAACCTTAGATCAGGATACATGGATAACATGCTTGATATCTGGTTTATCAGGCTTGCTTGATAACTTTCTCTGCATTCATTGATTGCATCCACCAACAACATCACTCTGTTTTCGTTAAACATATATATTAAAGTTCGCTCACTGAACTGATAATGCCGACGAATCAGATCGAATATGGAGTCTCCGAGTTTGTACTTCGACATCGTAAGGTAGATCGGCAGGATTTCAGAATCTGCGTATGTATCAATATGAAGATGCCACTTTCTTAGTAATGATGTAGTCTTTCCACCACCTGGCTCGCCTAACAACACCAGCCTAGGTTCCATATCCATTACGGCAAATACTCCTCCAGATCTTGCTAGGTCATGTCTCTTGGAAGGAGAATCATATTGCTCTTCTTCGTCTGAATCTGGTTCAAACTCGTCTTCATCGTCTCCGTCTTCAGAATCCATGTCGGGTTCTTCATCATCCATGTACTCTGAAAGGTCGTCATCCATATAATTCTCAATCGCTTCAGGTTCAAAATCTGTTGGGATGAACTCCTCTTCATCAGCAGTCAGTTCTGTAAAAACTCTCTTTAGTATCTTATAGTTTTCAGAATGCTTAACCAACTTAATATACTTCGATACTTCGAGATCAAAAAAGGCTGGTTTGTCGATATTTTTCCTGAGCATGATACTGCTATCAATGCTCTTCTCGAAAGCAATCCAAAGATTTGCGTACTTCTCTTGTGAGGGAGTTCGTTCCCCGTAAAAACTAACTCTATCTCTGACGAGGTGTAGTGTCTCGGTTTTTCCAATATCTCCCTTACTTCTTACATACCAAACGTCTCTAGTGGCTGGAAGTTCTTCCACTGTAATCAAGGTATCTTCGACGTTCACTGGAGAGACAATAATCGCTGCTATTCGTTTACCCTTGTAGTCATGATATTGGTATTCAATAAGACCCGTAATAGAACCTGAGGATATCGAGAACTTATTTAAGCCATTCTTTCCGCAACACCACGACCGCTTGACCGGTTCAATGGCAGGCTGTAAAACATCTCTTGAGAAGCTATCCCATCCTTCTTTTAATTTACTTTTCGTGTCACTAGCTTCTAACCCGACGGCTTCTAATTCATTATTTATTCCAAGTAGAACCACTCCACCGTTCGTATTGGCTAAAGCAATTACTGCTTGGACAACGCTAACCAACTGATCGCCAATATTTTCATTAGAATCCAAGTTATATTTTACTTTGCCATCAATAACCTCAAACCTTGGATTTATAGCTGCCTTCAGTTCAAACCACTCAGTCTCTGTGTTGTTAGCAATTTTGAGAAGTTCATCAATGCTTCCATCTGGATGGCTTAGAACTCTCTTAACAAGTTCAGCGGCTGTAATCTTTTCCATAACCCTTTCTCTTCTGGAACAAAGAATCTCGAAACAAGTTAGCTAACTCGTTGAGATTTTTTTATTATGTAAACTGATGTACAAGTCGTCCAGAACACCTTTGGCTGGAACTCCATAAACAAACATGTTATCATCTTCGAAAACAACTTGGATTCCAGCAGATGGGGCATTCATCCAGAAATTGATGGTTTCATGACTATACTTGTTACTTGGAGATATAATCTGCTGATTACACGAACCTCTCCATAGATAACTCCCTTGTTTGCCCTGATCATATTCACCTGCAACCAAGATATCTACGTATGGCAGTATATCTATAAACTGAGAATTCAAATAATTCCATTTGTAGCCAGAAAAGATCATAACTTCGCAATCATGGTTGAGCAAATTCAGCAAGCCAGACAAAGCTAACGGCTGGTAGAATGGTTCTCCGCCTGAGATCGTCACCTTTTTTAGTTGAACCAAGCTGGGCTTAATCTTATGATAAAAATTGCCCACACCCCAGGGAATGCCCGCCTCAATATTGTGTAACCCAGGCTCTATGCAACCCGGACAATTCATGGGACACCCACTCGTCCATATAACAAGACGCTTACCAGGTCCAAGAACATCTTCGGCAACGCCTACATGATGAACGAATATTTGTTGGGAGTTATTGCTTGATTTTTGATCTGATATCATTTTCAAGGCTTTGGCTATGGATCATTTCGCCAGTTTTTATGATTTGTATAGGCCCTAACTGGATGCCTTTGTTTCCCAATGAGGTTATGAGCGTTTGTATGTTTGTTTTGCACGATCCATCGTCAGGTGTATCCAGCCTTATCTCATTGGACTTGGGTTTTATTACAAACTTGATTGGGCTGCCCTTGATAATACCAGTTATAGATGATTCTCCGTCGGGACCATCTTCGGCCGTACCTTCAACCGCTTCCTGTAATACCTTTTTCAAGTATTCATGCTGCGCAAGCTCATCCTGGTGCTTTTCCACCAAAAGTCTAAAGTCAGCTTTGAAATCCTCGATCCTTTTAAGAGTATCTTGGTTTACAAGATTCACGGATAAGGCTTCTCTGAAAACATCCAATCTTTGCCGAACTCCTTCAGATATCAATTCGGGGTACTCCTCTTGAATGGCTGTAAAAAACTCCAAGTGCTTCGCCAATGCTGCGTCTCGTGCTCGTTTATGCTCTTCTTGGCGTTCTTCTTCTAGTCTGGCAAGTTCATTGGCGCGCTGCTTGTTTCTGAGTGATTCCTCAATTCTATCTTCCTGCTGCTGAAGATATGTTTTAATGCCTTTTAGGCTTCTCCAGGCGAGTCTTAGGTCATCATGGCTATAAATCTCCACATCCTCAATCCATGATCGTATTCTGTTTTCTAAATATATCGCCTGAGTTCTGTCTTTTTGTGTTATCTTGTCTACGCGCTTTCTTATGAGTGCCAGTTCTGCGCGTATATCCGCT
>JAVEUB010000086.1:0-9886 GCA_034005785.1 Cloacimonas sp. (SeqCode)
CGGATTGCTATTGCCCGTGCCCTGATCAACAAACCCACCGTGCTGCTTTTGGACGAGCCTTTGGCAGCGCTGGACCTAAAGCTGCGTCAGCACATGCTGATAGAACTTATGAACATCCACGACGCTGTGGGCATCACTTTTATCTATGTTACTCATGATCAGGGAGAAGCCATGAGTATTTCCGATCGCGTGGCAGTAATGAATCACGGCAAAATTGTGCAAGCAGGCCCTCCGGACGACATCTACGAGCGTCCGGTTAGCATCTTTTCGGCTTATTTCATTGGTGAGACCAATTTAATAACCGGAGAAGTGATTGGAATCGAAGATGAGTATATTCAGCTAAAATGCCCTGATGGAGCTGGAAACAATTTTGAAATAGACAGCACTTTCCATTTTGCTCCTGTAATAGGGAAAGAGCTAACAGTTTCCCTGCGTCCCGAAAAGATAGCCCTATCGCGCACGAAACCCCGTTATCAGGACGATATTAACATGCTGAAAGGCGTGATTGAAGACATCTTGTATCTGGGCACCCACACGCAATACATAGTAAAGGTGGGAGAGCTGCAATTCCGTGTATTCAGCCAGCATAAACGTGTGTATTTTGACGATAAAGCCCTGGACTGGGAAGAAGCGGTGTGGCTGTTCTGGCACGACACCGATACCTGGCTGATTGATGAAATCCCCGATAAAGTGCTGTCCGTTAGCGAATTGGCCGAGGGAGGCATCAACCACTATCAACGGGCTAACAAACGCCCTGTAAGCACATGAACCGCAACCGGCAACGCAGCAACGAACTTACCCTAAAAACTGATAAACGGCGTAATTTAGTTTCCTGGCTGCTTTCGGCTCCTGCTTTGTTCTGGCTGATATTCTTCTTCCTGATCCCCTATTTAATTGTGGTGATCTACAGTTTTTTAACCCCCGATATCTACGATGTAAAGTTTGAGTTTTCCCTCAATGCTTATCGGCAAGCCCTTACTGCAAATTACCTTAGCACCTTTGCCCAATCGTTCAAGCTGGCATTTTTAACCACCTTTTTATGCCTGCTGCTGGGGTTTCCTGTTGCCTATTTTATAGCCAGGGCGAAGGATAAAACCAAGAACACTCTGCTGATCTTTATAATCATCCCCTTTTGGACAAACCTGATTATCCGCATCTTTTCCTGGCGTATCTTTCTGGCATATAATGGCGTGTTGAACGACACTTTGATGGGCATGGGGCTAATTTCGCAGCCTTTGGAAATCATGCGCACCGATCTTGCGGTAATTCTGGTGATGGTTTACGTGTATCTGCCCTATATGATTTTGCCTTTATACAGCGTTTTGGAAAAGCTGGATTTCACCTTGCTTCATGCCGCTATGGATTTAGGGGCAAACGAGGTTAAGGCTTTTTTCCGCATTACTTTGCCACTTGCTGCTGAAGGAATTTTTGCTGGTAGCCTGCTGGTATTCATACCTGCTTTGGGGGCTTATTTAATCCCGCAATTAGTGGGGAATCAACGCTCCTTATATTTGGGGCAGGTGATTACCTATAAAATCAAGAATATCCCTCGCAATTGGCCTATGGCTTCGGCTTTATCGCTTACCTTGCTGTTTTTTGTGGCGGTAATTTTGGTGCTGCTTTTTGCCTTTTACAAGCATCAGAAGGCAAGGAGAACAGTGTGAAGCGCTTTTCCATCTCTCGTTTTTACCAGGGCATGAATCTCACTATTTTCAGCATCGTTATGGTGTTTTTATACATTCCTATCCTGATTCTGATATTATTCAGTTTCAACGATGCCAAAATAATCACCAGTTGGCAGGGGTTTACGCTAAAATACTACACCCAGCTTTGGGATAATGATGCCATCAAGCAAGCCTTTGCCAATACGATGCTTATCGCAGGATTATCTACCTTGATTTCTACCACTCTGGGCGTGCTTACAGCCTTGGGCATGGAAAACAAGAAATTCACCGGCCACAAACTACTTTCCGCACTAATCTACGTGCCATTGGTGATTCCCGATATCCTGATGGGCGTGTCACTGGCTTTGCTGTTTAATTTTACGCGCGTAAATACCGGTATGTTTACCGTGTTAATTGCGCATATAACCTTCTGTATTTCCTACACGGTAATCGTGATCCGCTCGCGTTTGGAAGGGTTCGATTACTCGTTGGTGGAAGCAGCTATGGATCTGGGAGCAAAACCAGCCGTGATCTTTTGGAAAGTGAAGCTGCCCTTGATGATGCCAGGCATTATTGCCGCTGCACTACTGGCGTTTACACTTTCTATTGATGATTTTATTATTACCTTCTTCACTTCCGGGCGTGGCTTCGATACCTTGCCTATCTACGTGGAAGGCACTATCCGCCGCGGGACAATTACTACCATAAATTCCCTTTCCACCTTGATGATAGGCTTCACCCTGTTTTTGGTGGTGATCACCAAACGCATCCGGAAAGTGTTGATTTCTGCGTTGTAAAGCTGGTTATGAATGCCTGCGTCTTGGGGAATGCCTGCACCTTTGGGAATGCCTGCGTCCTCGCGGGCAAGGTCTGTTGGCGTCTCGCCAACAGTGTTAGCAAAAATACCGACGAGACGTCGGCATACCTTTCCTGCGGGGACGCAGGAACTCCAAGTTCAGGAACTCCAATATAAATGAGGTTACAATGAAAAGACTACTGATCGCCCTACTATGTTTAACAGCCATCGCGTTGGGAGCAAACACCATCTCCCCACAACAGGCACGGCAACTTGCCGAAACTAAAATGCTGCAGCTATATCCGCATTTGCAGCTCACAACAGAGCAAACTCTGGAAAGCAATAGCCAAGTGCTTGCTTATGTATTTAAATCGCAACCAAGCGGTTACATCGTAGTATCAGCCAAAACAGAGCTTCCCCCTGTTCTGGCATATTCCGGAACTGCACAATTCACTGGTAGCACGGCATATAACCCTTTAGCCGAGCTTATTATCGCCGATCTGAGCAACCGCCTTCGATCACCCGAAGAGGCGCAAAGAAACAACATTGCCTGGCAAAACGCTTTTGCTTGGCAACGCCTTACGCAATGGCCTCCGGCAGGACATTCTGCCACAGAAGGCTGGGTGGAAACATTGTGGACGCAAACCGCCCCTTACAACTTGATGTGTCCGCTAAATTTAGCGAACAACACCCACTGTTTTGCCGGTTGTCCGGCAATCGCCATGGGACAGATTGTTAACTATCACCAAGCGCTAAATGGCACAAGGCTAAGCGACGCCGACGATTATCACCACAACTATGGTGGCAATAACTACTGGATAGACAACGATTTTAGCACTTACGGCTTTCCATCTTTTCCCCAGCTAAACGGATATCTGGATGATATTAACACTTGTTTTCGCTACAATCTGCCGCTAAGTGACAGCCTGAAAGCAGCTCTGGTTTTTGCCTGTGGCACTGCTTTAACGCAGGTGTATAACTCTGCCGGATCGGGAACTTTCGGGGTAAATCAAGCTTTAGCTGCATTTCAGCGTTTTAACTTCCCTGATTCTGAGCTGCTGGTTGAAACTTCTCCAAACCTGTATAATCGGATTTCCGACAATGTAAAGAATGCTTTACCGGTGCATTTGGCGGTAGTTACTCCCGCTTGGGATTCGGGTCATAACGTGGTGGTAGATGGCTATAATACCAACGACTTTTACCATTTGAATTTTGGCTGGGGCGGCACGTATAATGGCTGGTATTTGTTGCCATCCCAGATTCCCTATGGTTTAACCGTGGTGGAAGGTGCGATTGTAGATATAAAGCCTTATCAATATGTATTTTGCGTGCCAGATACTCTGCTTATTAACGATAGCGGCATCCATACTCTGGAGATTGTTAACCTGCATAGCGAGCCAGTAGTGCTTCAGGCTTTGTTACCTCAAGATAGTATGCAAAGCCCAGAGTGGCACTTCAGCCCTTCTTCTCCCCTACCTGCTACAATCCCTGTAAACGGAATGATGAGCATTGACGTTCAATACCTTATCCCCATCCGGGAGGATATTCAGACTGGTTTTCGCCTGATTCTCGATCATGGTTTTACCAATGTGCCGGTCACCTTCGATTCTGGGGTCGCCAATCACGATCAAACTAATGCTCCGCAAACGTTGCTGGTATCTTGCTATCCCAATCCCTTTAGCAGCGTATGTAAGTTCAAAGTGCCCTCCAAGGCTTCGCTACCTGTGATTTTGGAGATCTTCAATCTAAAGGGACAAAAAGTTTTTGGTGCAACCCGAACTTCAGAAACAGAAACTTCAGAATTCTCGTGGGGGGGTAACAACCAAGCCGGAAAGCCTTGTCCCTCTGGAATATATCTATACCGCATCAGCAAGGGAAATCAAATCGTTGCTGGTAAGCTGTTGAAGCTTAAGTAATAGTTGTTGCTTCCCTCTAAGCAGCTCATTCCATAAGCGCAACAGTATGGTTTGGCTCTCCTTGCCCTCACTTTCGCCTCACTTGGGTAAGAGCAAAGTGAGGTAAAAGAGAGCTGAGAAATAGACTTAGAATTATGCAAAACCGCAGTAATCGACAGCAGGTGAATATTGATCTCAGAAATAATAATTGAAATTATCAAAGCCATCCCTCCAGGAAAAGTGATGAGCTATGGGCAAGTAGCTGCCTCTGCAGGACTTGTGAATAGTGCCAGAACTGTTGCCAGAATATTACATTCATCCAGCAGAAAGCACCATTTACCCTGGTGGCGGGTGGTGCGCAGTAATGGAGAAATCGCTTTGCCAGAAGAAGCTGGAGGCACACTACAAATGGAACTGTTGCTTAGCGAAGGGGTGGCATTTAAATCCAAACACGTTGTAGATTTAGATTTATGCAGATTCCCTCACTAAGAGGAAATTATAGCCGACTGACAACATCAGCATGGCAAATGTTGCTTTTGCGTTTATCATATAGAGTAAGTAAAATTAGGAGAAAATTGCATGAGGCGATCAGTTAAGACTATCGTAAATATGGGCGAGCTTGGATTCACTACCTCAAAAGTGCTGCAAGTGCTTACCCGGATGAAGATAATCGTGAAAACCCTGGGCACGGTTAAGGAACAGGAAATGTTAAACGCGCTGTTCCCCACGATAAAATGGGGTGTGGATTACGTGCGGGAGCTGGATCAGCAACAGCTACATTTTAAAATACCCTGTCCAGCGGATTTCCTTGCCCGCTACCCCGAAGCCGAAGAAACCGCTAAGCGCTACATAAGCGAAGGCTTTCCTGAGTTTGGCAAACTGAAGCTGTGCATTACCTTTATGCCCCCAAAATAATACCCCTTAACCATAGTAAAACTCTACTAAATTATTAGGAGATAACATGATGAACGAAAACAAACCTGCTCCAGCTAAAAGTAACATGTGGAAGAAAATTCTCATTATTATTGCTGTTTTGGTGATTCTGATTGCCGTGGCAATCATTGCTCCCCGCATTTCCCGCTCTTTAATGAAGAGCCGCTCGCTGGCTGCCCAAACTGCCATTGATGGCATTCGTAAAAGCGCAGATGCCTATTGGCAATCAAATGGTAAAATGAGCGGATTTTCCATTGAAACTGCTATCATCGAGGCCAAACTAAGCAAGAATATCTTGAAGAACTGGAATTTTATAGTTGTTTGGAAGCCAGGTGAGATTTATACCAAAGAGCTTGTGGATAAGCTAAGCAACGTGCAAACCAATGAATATGTGTATGTCGCCCCCTTCCAGATGATCTTTGCCACAGCGACCAAAGATAACCCTATCGGTGAGGGCACCAAAATCTGGCTGGATGGTGACAGCAACATGCTGCACGGCTATGGCATAGATAAACTGGTAGAGCCAGACTGGGGTAAAATCTTCCCCAATCCTTAATCTTTGGATTAGGAAGAATGGATATTAGCAGGAAGCTGCGAGATGCAGTAAACGACCATGAACATGGTTTCAACTGCGCGCAAGCCGTGCTAAAACAGTTTTGTGAACAGCTTGGGCTTGAGCCGGAAAAAGCACTTATGCTTGCTTCTGGTTTTGGTGGAGGCATGCGGATTGGCACAGTTTGTGGAGCTATAACTGGTGGTTTAATGGCTTTAGGCATGGCTTATGGATTTACCGATCCGCAGTACAAGGCTGATATTAATCCTTTCACTATGGAACTGATAGAACGTTTCCGAGCCACGGTTGGCCATGTTGATTGTAGTGCTATAATCGGTATCGATACCTGTGATCCCGTGCAGCAAGCCCAGGCTAAAGAACAGGGAATATATGCAGATAAATGTCCATTTGCCATTGCCACCGCAATAACGATAGTTTATGATTTGCTTGGTAGAGAAGGATGATAGATACGGTTTTATAAAACCTATATCCTCAGGCTCTGGATAGTGCCCTGATTTAGCTTCAAAGCTGGCTCTCCATGAATCATCATGATGATGCCCAGTTCTTTGCCACATAAAGGGCATGCAGGCCGGGAAAATGTCTCAGAGCCCTTCAAGCCGACATAATCATCGCTTAGCCTGCTGATCAAGCATTTTATCAAGCGTCCCTTGCCTGCCTTGAAATAGCGGAAAAGCTTTTGTCCGCATTGGCAATTGATTTCTACTATTTTACCGGTTCGCACGCTAAGATCCTTATGCTACAAACCCGATGCGGCAGACGGGGAAGGCGTATAACTGCTGTTTCTCCCAGCCAAATAGCGCAGAAAGCACATCATATAACGCCGGGCTTTCCAGCAGTTTGTCAATATGCAAGTTATTCCCTTCCAGGTAGATAGATTGCACTATCTGCCGCAAGTTATAGCTTTTCTCCCGGGTTGGGGTCTTTTTGGTGAAGATGAAACTTTCCTGCGCCAAAAACACAGCGCATTTATCCGCAACTTCAGTTAGCCACTTATCTGGCAACAGGATACTAACATGCTCTCTGCTTGGAAGCGGGTTTTTGCCAGTTAGAGTTTCACAGCCAAGCAGGTTAAAATCCGGTATGCGTGTACGCCGAAACTCAGCAATAATCATTTCGGGAGAGTATGGAGCTATAAAAGAGATGTCGAAGAACTCGTTCAGCCCTTCCACGCCTATGGGTAGCGGTGGCGACAAACTAACTTTGGGGTGTGGACTAAAGCCCTGCGTAAAAACCGTTTGCAGTTCCAATACAGATATACGGCGAAACAGCATCCGCATCCAATCCAGATGCGATATAAACCGCAACAACCCAAGCTTTTGGTAATAAACCCGATAGCGGTATTGGAGTGCTGGCGTGTTGGCGTGTTGGAGTGCTGGCGTGTTGGCGTGTTGGAGTGCTGGCGTGTTGGAGGGTTGGAGTGCTGGCGTGTTGGAGGGGCGCATTGCGTGCGCCCAAGGTTGTAAGATTGTAAGGGGCATTATTCCCTCGCTGGCGTTTTGCGTTTGCACTGTGTCATCACAAGCTCCGCAAAGTGTGCACAGCTCGCGGCAATCAGGAGTTTGAACTCCTTGCTGTGCCTTTTCCCATTCTGATAGTAAAAACTGCTGGCACACACCTGTATCCACAAAATCCCAAGGCAAGGGCTTATCGGTTTCCCTGGCTTGAAGATAGGTAGCAATATCGGTGCCTGTAGCGGTAAAAGCGGCTTCCCAAATGCTGAAATCAAATCCTTCATTCCAGCCATCGAACTTGGCACCCAGCTTCCAGGCACTTTCCAACACTTCTGCCATCTGCAAATCGCCCCGGGTTAGTGCTGCTTCCAGGATGGATGTTTCTATTGTGTGGTACTTTATCTTGATATTGCGGGCTTTCACAAAGGTGTTCTTAACCCTTCGTGCTCTATCGATCAAAGTGCTTCTATCCAACATCGCACACCATTGAAACGGCGTGAAAGGCTTTGGCACAAAAGGAGATAGCGTAACGTTTATCTGCAAACGTCTCTTGCCCATAGCGTTAATCTTATCTATCAGCTCAATTATACCATCGATATCGCTTTCAGTTTCAGTCGGCAAGCCCAGCATGAAATAGAGCTTAATCTTCTGCCAGCCAAGCCGGATGGCAGTTTCAATACCCTTTAAGATTTCCTCTTCGCTTAGGTTCTTATTTATTACTTCGCGCAGGCGTTGAGAACCCGCTTCTGGAGCAATCGTAAGCCCCTCTCTACCAAGGGATTTCATTACCTGCACCAACGGATCGGATAGGCTATCTACCCTAAGCGATGGCAAAGATATATGTGTTTTTTGGGTATCAACCGCGCTAAGCAGGTTAAGTAGCAATTCCTGAATGCAGGAGTAATCGCTGCTGGATAGAGATACCAAGCCCGCTTCATCCCATCCGGAAGCCTGAATTTCGCTTAATAAATCGCTCAAGATATCTTGCGGAGCGCGTTCACGCACAGGACGGTAAAAATAACCCGCATGACAGAACCGGCAACCCCGTGAACAACCACGCATAATTTCGGCAACATAGCGGTTGTGCGTAGCCAGTTGCCAGGAAAGTAGTTGCGGCTTGTGCTGTAGCTTGGAATCGCCAAAACCGGTGTATTTACGCCCCTTAATAGGCATTGCAAAGCCATGCAAAGCAGGAACATAGCAGGATTCCAGAGCTGCCATCCGCTTGAGGCGTTCGCTACGCGTTTTACATTCATAAAGTATTCGGGCAATTTCAGTTATGCCCTCTTCCGCTTCGCCCATGAAGAAAACATCGATGAAGGGTGATAAGGGCAAAGGATTGGTGGCACAGGGGCCACCTGCAAGCACGATGGGATCGCTCTCTATGCGCTTGGCAGAATGAATGTCCACCTGCGCCAGATCAAGCAGTTCCAGCACATTGCTGAAGTTCAGCTCGGTTTGCAGAGTGATGCCTATTACATCAAAGGCTTTCAGCTCTATTCTACTTTCCCACCCAAACAGCGGAATTTGCTCTTCCCGCATGCGTGCACTGAGATCTGTCCAGGGTAGATAAACACGGTCTGCCATGGCGAAATCGACAGCATTTACAATACTATACAGTATTTTTAAGCCAAGATGCGAAATACCCAGTTCATACACATCTGGAAAACAAAAGGCAAAGCGCACAGCATGCGCTGCAAAATCTTTGCGGCAAGCATTTATCTCGTGATCAATATAGCGGGAAGGCTTTTCCACCAAAGGCAGAATGTGTTCGATATCTACCTGTTTCATAGGCTGCGGACGCTTACATTTACATGATGCGATTTACCCCAACCGATCAGCTCGCGGCACACAGCACTTTCGCTGAAGGAATCTGGGGTTTGTTGGTTCTGGGGCTTATCTATGGCTTCCAGCGTGGCACCATAGCGGCATTCCTGCACAAAGAATTTATCCCCAGGTCTTAGAAGCTCTTGCATGTCAGCCAGGTCTCGCGCGCTGAGTAGCGCATCAAAGAAGGTGTTTCTGAACTCATAAAAAACTCCGGAACGGCGGATGATTTCCATGCTGGCTTTTATCGTATCACCAGCTATAGAGCTTTTGGTAACAAGCTGATACAAGTGCAGGGGAGCCTTCAAATCCATAGCCACATAATCTACCAAGCCAGCATCCAGAACTTCCTGCAAAACCTCTGGTAGAGAGCCATTTGTATCCAGCTTCACTTTGTAGCGCATAGCTTTTAGCAGTTTTAGAAAAGGTTTCAAATCTTCCTGTAGAGTAGGCTCACCGCCAGTTAATACTACTGCGCCAAGCTTTTTTCTGCGTCTATACAAAAAGCGCAACACTGTTTCGGTATTTAGCAGTTGACCATACCTCTTTACATCTACGAGAGCAGGATTGTGGCAGTAAGGGCAGCGGAAATTGCAGCCTTGAGTAAACACTATAGCAGCTAAGTGACCCGGATAATCCAGCAACGAAAATTTCTGAAATCCACCTATCTTCATGCTCTTTACGCCAGCCTGCTATCAAGATCGGGAATGGGCTTAACTTCATGCTTTCTAAGATCGGAAGAGCAC
>JAVEUB010000087.1:0-9843 GCA_034005785.1 Cloacimonas sp. (SeqCode)
TCTCGGATAAGATAGACCTGGAATCCATTATGCGCTTTACCACAAGCGCTTGGGTGGATCCCTTTGTAGCAGCCCGCATGGAATCTCAGTTTCTGGACCTGTCCGATCCCGCGCTTACCAGAATCGTGAACCCCATACTGTTTACAGAAACCGCTGGTGTCGTCCGCACGTTTGTAGAAACAGAGCAGAATACCTTCACCACTCGTTTGGGCGCAGCCTTCCGTGAAAACCTAAATCGTGATGTAATGCAGCCTTCAGGCGATCGGGAAATGGTAACCACCACCGATGGTGGCTTGGAAATGGTGGCAGAATACAAGCATAATTTCACCCCGCTGGATGCCAATTTCCAAAGCCGTTTACAGGTTTATGAAGCGCTGTTCAATTCTAAAAGTGCCGATCTGAATGAAGACTGGAAATCCCCGGATGTGGTTTGGGAAAACGTGCTGAACACGAAACTGTGGGGCATGATCTCTGCCAACCTTAGCTTTGAAGCCCGCTACGAAAAAGAAGCCGTGCACAAATTGCAATGGAAGCAGGTTTTAGGCTTGGGGATCAGCTACTCAATTATGTAAGTAACGATTATACAGCAATATAGTTCACAAGGGGGCAAGGAATATTCTTGCCCCCTGTTTTACATATCTGACAGACTATGCTCTGATTCAATTAGGGACACATTCTACAATTACGCCATCAATAAGCCATCAATAAGCATCCCACCCGTAATGATGGCGTATTGGTGGCGTAATGGTAGCAAGGAAGAGTTTGGGGCAGGAATGACATAAAAACAAAAAAACGCAGGAAACATGTTCCTGCGTTTTGAATGAGAGTTGGTTCGTATTACAGTTTTCTATGGCACAGCCACCAGTCGTAGCATTCAAACTCACCGGCTTTGGCTTGTTCCAAACGCTGTTTGGCAGCTTTGACATTTGTGGCTGGCGGGATGATCACATGATCGCTCATAATCTCGTTATCTGGCCAGTTAGCAGGCATGGCTACCTTGTTTTTATCGGCTATCTGCATGCCTTTTACGCAGCGCAGAATCTCATCCATGTTGCGGCCTAATTCCTGGGGATAATACAGCATGATGCGGATAAATCCTTCGGCATCCACGATGAAAACCGCACGCACGGTGTTGGTGCCTTTGCCGGGATGGATTAACCCCAGTTTATTGGCTACTGCACCGGTATCGGCTATGATGGGAAATTCGATTTCCACGTTCAGGTTTTCGAGAATCCATTCTTCCCATTTAATATGGGCAAAAACTTGGTCAACACTCATGCCAATTAGTTCACAATTTAGCTCCCGGAATTTATCGTAACGTTTCTGAAATGCTACGAATTCCGTGGTGCAAACAGGGGTGAAATCAGCAGGGTGGCTGAATAATACGAACCATTTACCCTTCATGTCTCCCGGTAAATAAAGCTCGCCTCTGGTTGTCTGTACTTTCATGTCTGGGAATTTGTCACCCAATAAAGGGATTCCTTGTTGTAGGCTGTCTGCCATTGTAATTCTCCTTCTGCCTTAGGTAATTCGGCAATATGTTTTCGTTATTGTTTTATTACTTAAGATAACTCGTTTGCGCTTTTACGCAAGTGTCATTCCTATGGAGACGGGAATGACAAAAGTGTTACCGATGTTACAGTCTTACAGTGTACTGGATTCCCACTTTTGCTGAAATCTGCGCTTTTTATCCGCGTAAATCTGCGGGAAACAAGAAAGGCTGGATCCCATCTCCACGGGATTTACCAAAGGGTTTAGCCTTTCTCCACTTTGGCAATGATCGTCTCTACTGCTTTCATTAGTTTTTGTGCATTGGGAAGCTTATTGTAGTCATAAATATAGGGTTTACCGCTGTCGCTGGCGATGCCAATATTGGGGTCAAGCTCCAGTTCTGCCAGTAGATCAAGGTTTTTGCTAAAGATCAATTCGCCAATTTTATTACCCGCGAAGATTTCGGTGGGCTTGTTGCAATGCGGGCAAATGAAATACTTCATGTTCTCGATGATGCCCAAAATGGGAACTTCCATCTTTTCAGAGAAGGAAATGCTCTTTTTCACATCGATCAGAGCGAGATCCTGGGGAGTAGTTACCATCACCGTGCCATCCACTTTCCCCAGAGTCTGGATTATGGAAAGAGGTTCATCTCCGGTTCCGGGAGGGCAATCTACCACCAAGTAATCCAGCTCTTCCCACTCGAAATCGGTGAAAAACTGCTTGATTAGTGCCATCTTTAAAGGCCCACGCCAAATAAGCGCACTGTCTTGATCGGGTAGCATGGTCGCCACCGTCAGCACGCTAAGATTAGACAGCACCTTAATCGGAACAGGCATATCGCCAGCTTTGTTCATAGAGAAGGGAATGCCTTCGATATTCATTAATTTGGCAAGGGAAGGTCCGTGAATATCTGCATCCAGAAGCCCGACCTTTTTGCCTTGTAAAGCCAAGCCATAAGCCAGGTTTACAGCCACGAAGCTTTTTCCCACTCCGCCTTTTCCACTCATCACCACTATGCGGTGCTTAATTCTGCTAAGGTTGTCTTTTAAGTTTTGTTCTTTCTTTTCTTTATCTTCCATTTGATCCACGCTATTATTTATCTAAATCCGTAAGCCTTGCACTTACCCAGGTTAGCAGCTTTTCCAGCCTGCTTTTTTCTTCTTGAAGTTCGTTCTTATCGTAAGGATACACGGCATCATTATTCTGCACTGCACTTTGCATCCATCCTCTGCGGCCAAAACCGCGTCCGCAACCCATACCACGTCCACCGCGTCCGCAGGGTCCTAAACCCCTGCCCAAACGTCCATCCCCAAAGGGACCTGTTCCATTTTGATTAGGCATTTTTACCTCCTTTAGGTAATCTGCTGATTTTATTCATTATTATTCGTACAATTTGAACCCAGTCAATTTGACTGCGATTTAGCTTAGCTGGTACTCCACGCCGAGAAGGAGTAAGCGATCGAAGCACTCTTTCGCAAGTGCCAAGACCTCTTCCCGATCGTCCGTCCCCAAAGGGACCTGTTCCATCATTGTTAGGCATGTTTACCTCCTTTCAAAGGTGTTAGTGTTATGGCTGCTATCTGCATCTGCGGCAACGGCGACAACCATTTATAAAGCAATCGTTTAGGCTAATTAGTGATTTAGAATTACATTTGGGGCATTGTGTTTCCCCAGTTTCGGGAGCAATGGGTGTGGAAAACTTATTAAAACAGCTTTCACAATACCAATGTGCTTCCTGAACAGATACGTTTCCACCTTCAATCAGCAGGCTACGTCCCTCTACCAAAGCGGTAGCAAGCTTCTTACGGGCTGCTTCGTATATCCTGGTAAAGGTGGGTCTGGAGATATTCATGGTGCCAGCAGCCTGCTCATGTATCTGGTTTTCATAGTCAATAAGGCGCAAGGCTTCGTATTCCTCCAGATTCATAATGACTGCTTGCCGAAGATTAGCTTTCATCCAGATAGGGCGAAAACCCTTGATGATGGGCAAATCGTCCAGCGAGCGCAGTATTTTTAGGCGAGGCATTGTTTTTCCTTATTGTCTGGGGCAATTTTGAGATAGCTTAATTTTAGCCATAGCAACCTCAGCCGCTTTAATCAGCACATATTTAGTAGGTGCTGGGGTTAGCAGCGGGTGCGTACCTATCTGGTAAGAGACAAGCTCATAGACGGTTACGCCTTTCTGGATAGCTAAGCTGATGATGTTGATTATCTCTCCAGCGGATTTCCCCCCACAGATTTCGCCACCGATAATCACTCCTGTTTTAGGCGAAACAATCAAGCTTATCCACAGTTTAGAGGCATCGGCTATACTTTCGGGGTGTCTATCCACATCTTCAAATTCACCGTTGATGTAATCGATATCCATTTCAACAGCAGTCTGTTCTATTGCTCCTGCGGAAGCAAATACCCTGCCGCCTATTTCTGTGGAAAATACGGATAGGGTTCCTGGGAAATTGCGTATAAGACCTATCTTGAATAAGTTATAGCCAACTATGCGTGCTTCGGCAGTAGCGGTTGAAGCAAGCATCACATTATCCATTCTTCCAGTGATAAAGCCTGTAGATGCCGAACAATCACCCACGGCAAACACGTCTTTTGCAGTAGTACGCATATAGTTATCCCGCACGATAGCGCGGTTCTTTTTAATCTCCAATCCGGTTTTAGCGGCAAGCTCGGTATTGGGAAGATAGCCAATCGCCAGAATAACCATATCAGCCTTCAACTCTGCTCCGGTAGATAGTTTTACTCCCGTAACGGTTCCATCTTTGCCTACAATTTCAGTTACCTTCGTGGATGTATAGAGCTTTATCCCTTGTTCCCGAATTACTTTATCGGCAGCAGTAGTGATTTTCTGAGAGAAAGCATTAATCAAGCAGTATTCCTGCATTTCCACCAGAGAGATAGTCTTATCTGTATATTTCGCAAGTTGCTCGGCTACTTCCACTCCGATAAACCCACCGCCTATTATCACGATATCTTTGGCTTTATCTGTTTTTTCTTTCAGTGCCTTAATGTATTCGAAGCTTTTCTTAATGTACTCCACACCCTGCAAATCATAACCCTTAATAAAGCTGGGAACGATGGGAACGGAACCAGTGGCAAAGACTAACTTATCATACGAGAACTCTGCTCCTGCCTTCGTCTTCAAGGTTTTATCCAATAGGTTTACATCAATAACGGTATCGGTTATCACTTCACCACCGGCGGCTACAAAGGGCGCAGGACCCATCAGGTTTTTGGAAACATCACCCAAATCATGGAAGATGTAAGGAATCCCACAAGGGACTAATCCTTTTTCTTCCTCTTTTATCATCAGAAAGCTTTTATCAGGATTCTGCTTTTTGCCGGTAAGCCCGGTTATTATGGCAGAGGGACCTCCCCCAACTATGATAACATCGTAGCTTTTCATCTTAGAATTCCTTTAGCTCATTCTTCTTATAAGCATCGTAGGCAGATTTTGCAGTCATATCGCCTGCACCCACATAAATCTTCATGGAAGTTTGCTTTAGTACTGAGGCAGCGTTATTCCCTGGTCCGTTTCCAGTTATTAGAATATCTGGATTCATCTCATACAATAACTGTGCTGTTTTTGTGCCGGCACCATGTGCCACGCCTTCAATATCTCTGTTATCTATAGCAGAGAGTGTATCCTTATCTTCATCATAAAGCAGAATGTATTCAGTTCTGCCCAGGCGAGGATCTATTGCAGAATCCCATCCTGTTCCTTTTGCTGTAAAAGCTATTTTCATGTTCTCTCCTTTGTGCTTAATTGTTTAATCTGTTCCCAGTTTGCCTTCAGCAAGGCAGCAAGGTCTTCATCTTGATATTCGATTATGGTTTGCCCAATCGTCATCGCTTTCGTAAAAGTTTCGTCGTAGGGCAGGTTGCCAATGTGAACGATATTATTTTGGCTTAAAAAACTTTCTACCTTTTGGGTGACAGCGTGGTTGATATCTGCCTTATTGATGATACAACCTGCAGGGATATGAAACTTAGCTACCAGTTCCGAAACCCGCTTCAGATCGTGCAAACCGGAAACTGTAGGCTCGGTTACCAGCACCACAAAATCTGCTCCCGATAAAGATGAAACAACAGGGCAACCGATTCCCGGAGAGCCATCTACCACCACAAATTCCTTGGCTGTAGCTTCGGCAATTTGCCTGGCTTCTTGCTTTACTTTTGCCACCAGTTTGCCGGAATTATCAGCTCCGCTACGCAATCTGGCATGCACCATTATGCTATCTACCTTGGTATCAGAGATGAACAATTTGCCCACATTAAGCTCTACCATGCTGATGGCTTCGGAGGGGCAAACGCGAGCGCAATATCCGCATCCTTCGCAGGCTAAGCCGGAAACTTTGTATTTTCCATCTTCCCAGCTTAGGGCATGGTAGCGGCAGATATTTGCACACAAGCCACAGCTAACGCATTTGTTATAGTCTATTACAGCGCCAAAACCGCTGTAGAAATCCTCTTCTTTTTTTACCACCGGCTGCAGCAAGAGGTGCATATCAGCAGCATCCACATCACAATCGGCAACCACAATACTTGAACCTCCAAGGACAGCAAATGCTGCAGTAACGGATGTTTTGCCCGTGCCACCCTTACCGGATATTATTACTATCTCTTTCATGCGCTGTGCCTCTGTTTACTTACGATAAAATCCGCGATTAGCTTTAGCTGTTTGGCAAATTCCGGCACCTGCGGATAAATCAATTCTCCGCGTGAATACAGCTCTGCTATTTTGCGTTCATTGGGCAGCTTGGCAAGCACTTTAATGCCTTCAGCCGCGCAATAGGTTAGCACATCATCATTGCCGATGCCATAACGATTTATAATTACGGCGAAGTCTTTTTTTAACTCCCTCATCGTATCGATAGTTAGCTTCAGATCGTGCAGACCAAAGGGAGTTGGCTCTGTAATCAGCAACACCAGATCAGCGCTTTTGGTGGCTTCTATCACGGGACATGATGTACCCGGAGGAGCATCATAAAGCTTTAGAAAAGTGGAATCGAACTTACTATCCACATAATCCAGGGTTTGCGCTATCAGCGGCACAGCCTGTTCCTGTCCGATATCAAGGCGAGCATCCACAAAGCTAAGTTTACCCGCTGCGCTGTGTTTTAGCTCACCCATTGGTATGGGCTGCATGGGTAACGCATTTACCGGACAAAGCTCGCTGCAGGCATAACAACTGTGGCACAGCTCTGGAAAAACCATAACCCTTTCACCCAGCTTAAGCACTGCATGGAAATTACATACTTCCTGGCAATTTCCACACAGAATGCAAGCTGCTTTGTTCCACTGCGGAATCCGCTTAAACTTCTTTTGCTGGTGGATTTGCTTACCCTGGATGAACAAGCCAGAATTAGGCTCTTCCACATCCAGATCGCACAGCACAACTGCTTGCTGCTGTGCCATATACATGGCTAAATTTGTGGAAAGGGTAGTTTTGCCTGTTCCACCCTTTCCGCTGGCAATAGTTACTTTCATGGTTTATAGCTTAATGATCACAGAGGTTATTTCCCGATTTCAGCTCGGAATCGATGTATTTCTGCACCAGTTCTGTTAAAGGAATATCAGGAACGCCGATAAAGACTTCGATGTTGTTTTCGGCAAATAGCGCTTGCGCCCTTTCACCCATACCACCGGCAATAATTGTTTCGCAACCCAATTCCCTAAGGAACTTAGGATGAGAACCCGGCTCGTGCGGAGGAGGAGTTATCATCTCTTCTTTTACAATCTTGCTATCCACCACGCTATAGATGGCGAATTTTTCACAGTGCCCAAAGTGCGCACTTAGCACATTGTTCGTAGTAGGTATGGCGATTTTCTTGTTCATGTGGGGTCTCCTTCTGTTTTTTTAAGACTTAATACTCTTATCAGCTACCATAAAACTCTATGTAACTTACTTGGCATCACTATTTTCAGCACTTGCTTAACAACAGCTCTAAAACCATATAAGTCAAGCCATAATGATATTGGAATAACAACTTTCAATAGAGCATATGCTCATTTTAATAGAGCAGGATATATGTCAAGGTTTATCTGCGCTGGCATTCTCCCATTTTTCATGTCATTTCCGCCTACGAGCTTGTGTGAAAACGCTTGTCATTCCTGCGGAGGCAGGAATCCAGCCCATTTATAAGGTCTGTAAGAACGGCAGATATATGTCTATACTGCAATGCTTTATTTGTGTCATCCCTAATGGGATTCATCAGGGCTGGATTCCCTCCTCCGCGGGTATGACAGAAGGTTTTGCAGTTTTTACACAGCCTCCTACGCAGGAATGACAATGATAGAACGGAAACAAAGGAAAAAATGGGGGAATGCCTGTTTTTTCGGGGGGGTGGTTTTTACATGAAAAGACAGCGTTGTTTTCATTCTCGGTTGCGAAATCCCTTTCATGTGAGTTCAGATAGAAAACAACAGCCAAGGGCAGCTATAGTTCCAGCGGGATGACATTTCAAACATAAACTAGCGTTTTGTCAGGTTTAATTCTCTCACTGGCACAAGTGCTTTTTTTCCGGAATCGCTTATTTGTAATTGATATTCTTTGATCTGCAATTGAGAATCTTGAATCTTCACAAACTTATAAACTTGTCCCTTGCCAACTTTTTGTTCCCCTGAAGTTTCTTTGAATACGTGGTAAAGCTGGATATCAGTGCCGTTTTTCCATTCAAAAAACCCTTGGGATGCGATATCCAAAGAATCACGTACATCGTTGTTCGGTTTGGAGATGAAGCCATCAATCGTCTTATCTACTGGCTGTACAAATCCGTACCAAGTTGCCTGAAATGGCATTCCGGCACTATTATATTCGTAAAAATAGTCGTCCTTGGTAAATTCGATTAGCGTTTTTCCATTGATAGGATTGTTCTCTACCCAAGTGCCGATGATTCTTTCGCTTTTGCCCTTGCAAGATGATAAAGTTGCCACCATGATCAGCAAGATCACTGTGAGAAATATGAACGACTGCCATTTGTGGTTTCTCCTGTGGCAGTTTATGCATTTTTGATTATGTCTCATAACTTCAAACTCCTTTGATTAGAGGTTCATTTCTTGAATCCCCAATTCTCGTGTAAATTACTACTCATTGTTACTGAGGTCTTGGAGAACATTTCAAAACCTCTCCTGCTACTCTTAGTCTATGGTCAAACAACCAATCACACAATTTATCATTTCATTATTCCCGTCAAGCGCTTTTCCAAAACAATACGCCAAAATGGTTTACCCTATTATTCCCGCGTGATAAATCAAACTATTGTAATCCAATGTATAAGGATAAATATTAAGAATAGCTTCACGTAATAATTTAAGTAAAATTCGCTCTGATGCAAAGTGTTTCTCTCTTCCCTGCTTGCATTGCCTTATCATTGGCTTTGCATTGTGGATGGGATAGCCAATGCATAGCCAATGCTATGGGAATGATTGCAAGCTTCAAACTGCCAAACGGCAGCCAAAGAATACAAATTTACCCCTTCTAATTGAACTTAAGCCCATAATATCTTGCAATCTGGATGCGACATATTTGACAAATATTATTTGTTGTGTTTGATGATGTTTTTACCCTTTTGCCCTTTGCAGTCTTTAGGTTTTATTGGAGGCTGTCCTGTAACTCAACATCAGCGTTCTGCTCTACAGTTTGCCATCTCCAGAAATGTTGATATCATTGAGTAGTTGAACTCATTACTTTATTGTATACATAATTCAGGGCAGGGAGATATAATCCCTGCCCTGATAATGATCACTTGCAGCCTTAGCTCAAGCACCAGTTATGACATTCTATCCAATTATATACCGGATCGGATTATGGGGCTATTCTGCACACGCGGAAGCCAATGCTGTTGACGCTGCCGGTCGCAACGTAACTACCACGACCTGAAACGGTGCTGTTGCCGCTACCGTGCTGCCAACTACCACCGCGCCTCACACGAGCACTGCCGGCAACTGCTCCAGTGGGATTATTTTGTGAACCACTCGGATAGTCGCCATATATATCCCAACACCATTCCCATACGTTGCCACTCATATCATGTAGGCCAAGTTCATTAGCAGCTTTTAGTCCCACATCCCAAGTATGGGCAGCTGAGTTTACACTGTACCACGCCACATTGCCAACGGTATTACTGCCACTATAGGTATAGCCCTGTGAGCCGGTACCGCCCTTGGCAGCAAACATCCATTCCATTTCCGTGGGTAAGCGGTAGCCATTGGCTGTCCATGAACAGCTTACATTGGTGTGGTTGTTAGTCCATGCCACAGGCCAGTTGTTCGGATTGGTGCCATAACTGCTATAACTATAGCAAGGCGTTAACCCATCCTGTATGCTCCTGCGATTGCAAT
>JAVEUB010000088.1:0-9771 GCA_034005785.1 Cloacimonas sp. (SeqCode)
AAATTTCGCGTTCAAAGGTTTGGATGGTAGTAGAGCCTATCTTTAGGCTATCGATCTCCAGAAAGACGCGTTTCATCAGCTCGATACCTTCGTTTATCCCAATCAGCGCCGGATGAGAATCGATAATCCGGTATTGGATGCTGGGATTTTTGTACACAAAGCCACTATCGGGCAGATGATTGTGAAACAGATGTGTCTCCGGAAATTTGTGGATAAAATAACCCCGCAGCTTGGGAATGTCCGCAGCTTGCATGACGACGTCCGTAAAACTAATGACCAGGTATCGGATTTTGTTCATAGAACCTCCATAAGATATTGCCACAATGATGCTTAACAAACACCCGTGGGCAACACTGACTATATACACAGAACCGATATGTTAAGGAAATAAAGACGGGTATTTTGTGTCAAGTTATTTTTCGCTTTGCCGAAAATTTGGATTCCGCTTGACAAGCAGACAAGACTACAGATTTTTGCATCAAACACTCGCGAGTGGGGCTATAGCTCAGTTGGTAGAGCGATTGGTTCGCAATCAATAGGCCAGGGGTTCGAATCCCCTTAGCTCCACCAAGCTTTAGGACTGTTAGGGTAGAAGTTTTGCATATTTTTTTAAAAAGCAGTATGCAAATGTCAGCTACAGTTATTGGTAAGGCAAAATCTGGGAGCCATAAGAGCTATGAAGTGTAATGAGATGAATACAATAAAGACGTTTATGTTTCTTGGAGTGGATGGACTGGTATAGGCAATGCATCTTCTGCTGGTGAAGCTTGCGAAAAGCTGAAGCTTGGCTGTACAGTAAGTAATCTAATGACCTCAATTTATCACGCAATAACACCAACAATTCACCACATAGAACACCGAAATCACCGAAATCTGCGATCTTTCCAAAACGGATGAGTACAGAAAGCGCAAGAATGTCCTTGACTAAAACAAGAACTTGTTAGAATATGGTGCAATAAGCACATTGACAAACGGTAAGGAGATACATGCATGGAAGCTGAGTTATTATCAATCAAGGAAGCAAGCCAATGGGCAAGTGAATACCTTGGTAAAAGCGTGTCTTCTTCAAATATATCGTACCTTGTCCAATATGGCAGAATCAGGAAATTTGGGGCTAACGGCAGCACACAAATTGATAAGCATGATTTACTGGAATACTATAAAAGCTACAATGGGAAAAGAGAGAGCGATTGGAAAGATAAACTGGGCAGTGATTTAAATTGGGCCTTATCATTTGACCATTTGAGAGAAGTAGATACTACGAAACATGTCCATCGCTTGCATCCTTATAAAGGGAAGTTCATCCCACAATTGGTGGAATACTTCCTGGATAGCCATGTGGACGATTATAAGAAGGAAGTATTCTTTCATCCAGGGGATATCGTTCTTGATCCCTTCTGTGGCAGTGGGACAACTTTAGTACAAGCATCTGAACTTGGGATAAATGCCATTGGAATAGATGTGTCTGCGTTCAATGCGTGCATTTCAAATACCAAAGTTATACACTACAATCCTGTGGAGCTTCTTTCGGAAGTAAAACAGATTAGTAAGGCTCTTAGGCTTTATTTATCAGATAACAACACACTTGCCTTTGAAGAGAGAGTTCTGGAAGAGCTAAGCAAATTTAATAAAGAGCATTTCCCGGTTCCAGAGTTCAAGTACAAAGTTCAGAATGGAATGATTAATGGAGATGAGTGGGGAACGAAGAAGGAAGCAGAATTTCTTCCTGTATTCAACGGACTTGTTGCAGAATATGGGATTAAGCTACTTCAGTCCAGTAACCATAGTTTCTTGGGTAAATGGTATTCCGAGCATATCCGAGGTGAGCTTAATTTTGTGTTTGAAAAGATAAAAGCGATTAATAAAACAGAACTAAAGATGATACTAAGCATTATACTTAGCAGAACTATGCGCTCTTGTCGTGCTACCACTCATGCTGATCTTGCTACCTTAAAAGAACCAGTTACAACAACCTACTATTGTGCCAAACACGGTAAAATCTGCAAACCGCTGTTCTCCATTTTAAAGTGGTGGGATTTCTATGCACAGGACACCATAAAAAGGCTGCACCAATTTAATCAACTGAGAACCTCTACAAATCAGCAATGCCTTATTGGTGACAGCCGCACAATTGATATCGCAGAGAAGCTTTTAACTCGTAATCCACAATTGACATCTGAGGTCAAGACAAAGAAGATCAAGGGGATATTCTCTTCTCCACCTTATGTAGGATTGATTGATTACCACGAACAGCATGCCTATGCTTATGACTTGTTTGGTTTCCAGCGGAATGATGAGCTGGAGATCGGCCCACTTTACAAGGGACAGGGCAAAGAAGCCAAGCTATCTTATACAAAAGGCATTGCAGATGTCCTGATTAACTGTAAGAACTACCTGGCAGCTGATTATGATGTGTTCTTAGTAGCCAATGATAAGTATAATCTATATCCGACAATCGCTGAGTTAGCCGGGATGAAGATAGTGAATCAGTATAAAAGACCGGTGTTGAATAGAACCGAAAAGGACAAAGGGGCTTATGCTGAGATTATCTTCCATTTGAAGCAGAAACAGGAGTAATAATGAGCTTAACCCATGCAACCAAACAATCACTAATAAGTGTTTTAAAATCAAGCCTGACAAGAAAGATGCAAGGATATCATCCGGAAACCTCGTACATGCCTTTTCATACAAGACTGCTGGGAAAAGACAGATTAGCCCTGTATTCGTTTATCCACTCACTTAACACTAATTTTGGGACAAGTATATTTGAACCTATTGCCAAAGAACTTGGCGGGATTAATTTCAGATCGGCAACTTCTCAACAAGTCGCGGGCAATAAAATATCTGCTGAAGCACATAGAGTTATTCAAACTATCATGGATAATCTTTCCGCTGCGTTATCCATGCCTGACAAGTTAGCAGAAATTGAAGCAATAAGAAAGGTATGCACCCAGGGATCCATGGTGCCAGTTAAACTAACCAAAGTAGATGTTAAGCTCATCTCAAATAGTGGTGCTGTTTACTTGATAGACATCAAAACTGCCAAACCCAATGCAGGTGGTTTTAAGGAGTTTAAGAGAACTTTGTTAGAATGGGTGGCTGCTACTCTTGCTGATGATCCAGAGGTTGATATACATACTTTGATTGCAATTCCTTATAATCCTTATGAGCCTGCCCCATATGCCAGATGGACGATGAGATCGATGTTAGACATGGAGCAAGAATTGAAAGTTGCTTCAGAGTTTTGGGACTTCCTGGGTGGAGAGGGATCATATCAAGATTTGCTTGATATCTTTGAGAGAGTTGGTATTGAGCTACGCTCAGAGATAGATGCTTACTTTTCCAGATTTGTTAGGTAGGGCGTTTAATCCTGTATTCTCTCGAGGAAATACCAATCGTTCTGAAATTCATACATC
This sequence comes from Cloacimonas sp. (SeqCode), assembly GCA_034005785.1. Taxonomy (GTDB): domain Bacteria; phylum Cloacimonadota; class Cloacimonadia; order Cloacimonadales; family Cloacimonadaceae; genus Cloacimonas. Next base: position 3,417 of record JAVEUB010000088.1, read on the forward strand.
TTGCACAACACACAGTTTTTTAAAGAAACAACTATACTGCTTGCTACTCACCAAGTCGAGTAATTCCGCTGAGAGATAATCAGCATAGCGTAGGCTTTAGGTTTGTACAAGGCGTAACCGATGAAACATGTTTGGTGTTTTACTTTGTTTGATATCTCCACGATCCAGGAGTTTACCAATTATATGGTCTCACAGAAGAAAAGATTGTGCTTATAGAAAAGGGGCAATAACATGAGCTTTTCTAAACGGATGGGATATGAACCGGAAAAGAAAGCACTTCAACTTGATAGTATTGATAATGAGCTGCGAACTGATATATATAATTTTGAACAAGGAGCTACAGTATTAAAGATTTTGCCTGATAACAGCAGTTATCCGTAAAATCAACAGCATTCTGATCCACTTTGGTAGCATCGGCATGCTACACGATGCTTTACAGTAATGGCGAAGGGAATACGTACATAGCTATGGTTCCCTTCGCCATTTAATTATCTTTTATTGATGGTATTATTTTGCGGGTAGAGTGGAGGAATCCACTTTCGCATAGCGGTTTATGGGCTTTATGGTCCAGCCTTTTACGGGGTTGTAATGCAGGGTGGTCACTGTCCAGATATCCCCTGAGTCGCCAAGGAAACCATAATAGTTTACCGGCGGCAGCGCAGAGCCTTCATCCTGCACGATCACCACCTGGCAGTCGGTTCCAATGGCATTATCGGGATCATGATCGCTATAGTAATGCACCTGAACCAGGTAATTCCCCGGAATAATGTTTGCACTGGTGATGTTTTCCGGGCCGTAGCCATTGGTGTCATCCACATCCAGCATCAATCCGCTGGCTGTGGTACTATTGTTATAATAGCATTTTTCCCCATTGGGATCGGTAATCCAGAAATCTACATCCGTTCCGTCCGTGTTCCAGGTAAGGGTGGTGCGTAACGACATCAGTGGAACCAGGGAATTAAAGCTAATTGTGCCTTCCGCAGTAAGACCTCCGGAAACGGCTAAAACCCGCACGCTATGCGCAACCTGAGCCAGCGAACCAGTTAGCACTATCTGCTGAGCAAAGTTTCCATTTGTCAGGTTAAGATCGTAGGCATGCTCCATATCGTTATCCACTATCAGTACCGCAGTGGTTAGCTGTGGGTTTGCCACTTTTCCAGAGATGGTAACCACTCTTTCTTCCACAAGCTCGGTGATGGGGTTAACGGTTACATAAAAATCGAGCGGAATAATTAGCAAATCGGTTATTATCGCTGGAATCTGATTTTCATTAACCGTGTTCATCGAGTATTGCAGGCTTACTTCCTCCACGGAAATGGAGGAGGCTAAAGAGACGGGGACGTTCACAGCCCTTGTTCCTCCTGCGGCGATGGTTACATAAGCGGGAGTGAAATTAGCAGTAATCCCGTTGCTCCCACTTACAGCTTGGGTTCCTGTTATGTCCGTGCTTCCTGTATTGGACACGAAGAGGGTAATCGTGGCATTTTCACCGGGATTTAGCTTGGCATCATTGAAATTTTCCCCGGATATTTCCCAATCGTCAATTACCAGCTTTCCTCCCAAGGATGTTACTGCCAGGCTGCGGGTTTTGGTGTTGCCCGTATCATCGGTAACGGTTACAGAAATTGTATATTCTTTTTCTTCGGTGGGGGTGAAGGTAAGCTGTGTGCCACTGGCGGAAAAACCTGTATAAGTGCCGCCATTTACAGCCCAGGCGAAAGAAAGGGTTTTACCAATAGTGCTTAAGCAGGAAACTTTTGCAGTAACAGGTTCGCCTACCAAAATGCTGCCTTCGTCCACACTCAGGTTTTCGAAGATAATCGGGTTGTCGGCAAGCTTTAACATCTTGGCGATAACGTCATTAGCCTGTCCCTGAATAATGGTCATGTTTTCGGCTACACTGCGAATGAATCCATCTGCAATAACCATGATATTGTACGACCCCGTGGGTAGGGGTTGTACCAGATTGGCAGGAGCATCCAGAATCATGGTGATGCGAGGATCTCCTTCCGGCATATTAGCCTTGGAAATAATGATTGTTTTGGGGGCAGTGATGATAGGATTAGTTCCTCCATCTTGCTTAACCGTAATTGTAAGCGTGCCTTGCTGATTAGGGCTTTGGCCTTCTTCCATATGTTGCAGCAGTACTTCGTTTACATATTCGTTGCCAACGGTATTGGCTACTGCTTTTACACCCGTTTCACCAAGTTCCACGGCAGCTTTGGCAGTGGCAACAGATTCGTCGTGGTCCCAGGTAATAACAGCGCTACGAGTACTAAGCTTAATGGGATCTTCGTCATCCAAATTGTTATAAGCATTTACTTTTTCCTGGGGCGTGTTTCCAGGTAATTCATTGTAGGGAAGCAGGTGGTTGGTGTCAACTGGTGAAGTAATGGGATCCCAGTTCAATATTGCCTCGCGGATCAAAGCATCGCGATCGGAATTGCGTTTTTGCACGGTTGCAGCCCAATTGGAAAAAATGGGGATGCTGGTTTCGGGATCGCGCAGCACCTGTTTGATGGTTTGTTTGCCGCTAAGCACACGCCAACCGCCACGCACCATACAAGCACTGGATACAACTCCGTCCTTGGCAGTATTTAAAATGCCCTTGGCTATACTGGTTAAAATACCTTTGTCATCACCGTAGGAAACGATGGCATTTTCCGCCAAAATTAGTTGGTTAAAATCAGCAGCAGCACTGTTGCTTTGTGCCACATAGGTTTCCACCAAGGCATCGATCTCGGCGAAGGCATCCTTGCCACTTTTGGTGTTCATGTTGGTTATGGCAGTTGCTATTGCTGTCATGGTGTTATCTCTATCGGCCAGGCTGCCATTAAGCTCAGTTTGATATTGCCAATAGTTACTTAAAGCCGCTGATGTTGTAATACCTTGCGCATCAGGTTTATCCTTATCGAAAGCGCTAAAAACAAAAAGTAATAGGATCAGTAGAGCAAGAATAAGAAAGCTGTGTTTCATGCTTTGGCTCCTTCATTTATGAGTTTGCCTCATTATCGTCTGTTGGATTGGCTGTCAAGGATTATTTTGCAGGCATTCCCCCATTTTTTCCTTTTTTCCCGTTCTATCATTGTCATTCCTGCGTAGGAGCTTGTGCGAAAACGTTTTGTCATTCCTGCGGAGGAGCTTGTGCGAAAACATTTTGTCATTCCTGCGGAGGCAGGAATCCAGCTCATTTACAAGTTCTGTAAGAACGGAAGATAATCATATATATATCAATGCCTTAATAGTGACATCCCTACGGGATTTATTAGGGCTGGATTCCCGCCTCCGCGGCTGTGCGAAAACTCTTGTCATACCCGCGGAGGCGGGTATCCAGCCCATTTATAAGGTCTGTAAGAACGGCAGATAGATGTCTATACTGCAATGCTTTATTTGTGTCATCCCTAATGGGATTCATCAGGGCTGGATTCCCGCCTCCGCGGGAATGACAGAAGGTTTTGCAGTTTTCACACAGTCTCCTCGGCGGGAATGACAGAAGGTTTTGCAGTTTTCACACAGCCTCCTCCGCAGGAATGACAAGAAAAAATGGGGGAATGCCAAAACAACCTTTTTCTTGACAATTCCCCCACTTCCACAATCTTGCGAGTAACTAATAAAACCTTATTATACTGGAGAAAACCATGGAATATCCCTTCGGCTCGATAGAGCGCAAATGGCAGCAAGTATGGCGGGAAAAGCGTATTTTCAACGCCCCGCAGCAAAGTGACAAACCCAAATACTACGTGCTTTCAATGTTTCCCTATCCTTCCGGGGTGCTCCATATTGGCCATGCCTCCAATTATTCCATCGGCGATGCTGTAACGCGCCTCAAGCTGATGGAAGGCCGCAGCGTGATGCAGCCCATGGGCTACGATTCTTTTGGCATGCCGGCGGAGAATTATGCTATTTTGCATAACTCACATCCTCGCCTCACCACCGAAGAAAACATTGCTGCCATGCGTAAGCAGTTTGATGGCATGGGTTTCGGGCTGGATTGGGATCGCGAAGTAAGCACCTGCCGTCCGGATTATTACCGTTGGGGACAGTATCTCTTCAAAAAGCTCTACGAAAAAGGCTTGGTTTATCGCAAAAAGAGCTTCCAGAACTGGTGCGAAGAATGCCAAACCGTGCTTGCCAATGAACAAGTGGAAGAAGGCACTTGCTGGCGTTGTCACAGTGCTGTGGAACAAAAAGACCTGGAGCAGTGGTATTTCAAGATTACCGATTATGCCGAAGAACTATTGGATTTCTCTAAGGTTATCGATTGGCCCGAGCGCGTGATGACCATGCAAAAGAACTGGATCGGCAAATCTGCCGGTGCCAAAATAGATTTTACCCTGCAAGATAGCGAAACCAAGATACCCATCTTTACTACGCGTCCGGATACTATTTACGGCGTAACTTTTATGGCTTTACCGCCAGAGCATCCTTTGGTGCAAGGTTGGCTGGCAAACGATCCCGATAATGCTGCTATGCACGATTTTTGCCACAAAGTGATCAATGCTGATAAAATGCTGCGCAGTTCTGCTGATACGATTAAAGAAGGCATCTTCAGTGGCCGTTATTGTATCAATCCGCTAAACGGAGCCAAGGTGCAGATTTGGATCACCAATTATGTGCTGATGGATTATGGCACAGGCGCGGTGATGGCTGTTCCGGCACACGATCAGCGGGATTTTGATTTTGCCAAAAAGTACAATATCCCCATGAAATTAGTTATTCAAAACCTGGATACCAGCCTGAACTTAAACACCATGAGCGAAGCCTATACTGAGGCAGGAATTATGGCAAACTCAGCCCAGTTTGATGGCAGGGATAGCGAAACCGCCAAAGCTGACATTACCGCCTGGGCTGCGGAAAACGGTTGGGGCGAACAAACCCACACCTACCGTCTGCGTGATTGGGGAATTTCCCGTCAACGCTATTGGGGCAACCCCATTCCGGTGATTCACTGCCCTAAGTGCGGGGTGGTTTTAGTTCCAGACGCAGATTTGCCGGTTCAATTGCCAGATAATGTGCAAGTTGGGCGCACCACCAGTAATCCGCTACTTTCTGTGCCAGAATGGCTCAATGTTTCCTGTCCCAAGTGTGGAACAGCAGCCAGACGCGAGACGGACACCATGGATACCTTTGTGGATTCCAGTTGGTACTATGCCCGTTATGCCGATCCTAAGAACACCGATCAGCCTTTTGCACCAGAACTGGCAAAGCATTGGCTGCCAGTGGATCAATACATCGGTGGCATCGAACACGCCGTTATGCACCTCATGTATGCGCGTTTTATCTATAAATTTATGCGCGATCTGGGCTGGGTGGATAGTGACGAGCCTTTTGCGCGTTTGCTCACCCAAGGCATGGTTACCAAAGATGGTGCCAAGATGAGTAAATCCAAAGGCAACACCGTTGATCCGCAATATATTATCGATCGCTTTGGAGCTGATACCTTGCGTGTGTTTCTGATGTTTGCTTCACCCCCTGAAAAAGATGTGGAATGGAGCGATGATGGCGTAATGGGTTCGTTTAGATTCCTTAATCGTGTTTGGCGCCTCATTGATAGCCATAAAGATATTATCCGCAAAGGCTTGGCTACCGGTAACCCCCAAAAGGAAATCTCCGCAGAGATAGCTGAATTGCGTTACGAAGCGCATCATGCTATTTTCCGCTGGCACGAGGATTGCCTGTCCCGCATGCAATACAACACAGCCATCGCTTCCACAATGGAGCTGCTAAATGCCATCATCCGCATCAAGATGCCCCAAACCTTGAATGCTGCCGAACTGGCTATCTATGCCTTTGCCTGTGCGGCTTTGCCCAAAATGCTGTACCCCTTTGCACCCCACATAGCCGAAGAATTATGGCAGGACTTGGGGAATACTATCTTGCTGCACGATAGTGGTTTGCCCGAATACAACAAACAGTATCTGTGCCGGGACAGTATTACCTACGTAGTGCAAATCAATGGCAAAATCCGGGGTAAACTGGAAGTATCAGCCGATATCGATCCCGAAGCTCTAAAAGCTCAAGCGCTCGAGCTGGAAAACGTGCAGCGCAGCCTGGATGGCTTTAGCATCAAAAAAATTATCGTGGTTGCTGGGAAAATGGTCTCCATTGCAGCGGGGAAATAGCGTTTTACACGGAATAAGCAGCAATAAAGGTGGTTTGCCGACAAAAAATAAGAACACCTGCCGAAGAGCTTGTGCGAAAACTTTTTGTCATTCCTGCGGAGGAGCTTGTGCGAAAACGTTTTGTCATACCCGCGGAGGAGCTTGTGTGAAAACGTTTTGTCATACCCGCGGAGGCGGGTATCCAGCCCATTTATAAGGTCTGTAAGAACGGCAGATAGATGTCTATACTGCAA
>JAVEUB010000089.1:0-9686 GCA_034005785.1 Cloacimonas sp. (SeqCode)
ACGCTCTTCCGATCTGGCAAAGGAGCTAACGCCCATAAATAGGATAGGGTTGTAAACAGCCGTTAAAGCTTCAGGTGTCTTGGTGCGAACCATCAGGCTCGCATCACCAAAAATCGTCCAGCATTTGTACTCGCTAATACCACTGGTACCATAAACTTCGATCATTTTGGAGGAGCCATTATAGTACAAACTACCAATGCGGTGTTTTGCCCCAACAATTAACAGGTCGGTAACTTCGTCCTGACCACGCATGGGAGGATTCCAGCCCTGATTAATAGTAGAGCCATAAAAGGCAATTGCCCCTGTAGGTTCGCCAGTGCTGTTATTGGTAGCGCGCAGCCAGGCTTCCGCAAAACAGGTTTGGCTTACAAAGTTTCCATTCACACAAGCCACAGAAACTATGAAAGGCAGCATGTTGCTGTTGGTTAAAGCGTTTACATTGGTATTGGTGTAGGTTACCGAAGCCCAGGATGTATCAGAGCCATGGCCTACGTAGTTACCAAAACCGCGTCCCTGGTTAACCGCTGTCGAGATCTGAGTGGCATTACCGCCTGTACCTTGATAAATTTGTTCAATAGTGGTGTAGCCGTAGCCCAACAAATCAGTGCGGATGTTTTCCATGTGCACTTGATCGCTTTCACCCATATCGCCTTGGCTGCCACCGCCTTCGTTGGAAGCAATGCCAAATGCCTTTTGCAGCCAGGTGGCATCAGTGGTGAGGTCGCGTTCATAAGTAATGGTGCGCTGCACTTGAGTGTTCAGTTCTGCCACTGTTTGGGCTGAAAAGCGTCCCACATAGATATCGGGATAGCTATCCCCACCTGCCAACAAAGCATAGGAAGGATCACTACCACCGCCACCGGAAGAAAGAGTTGGCACTTGAGGAGCATCACCCACGATCTGCACAAACATCAGCCCATCGTTTAAATTGTACTGTGCTTGAATGTAAGCCAGAATCTGATTGGCACTTGGGCCTGCCACAGTTACGTCCACAACATCCACAGTGAAACCAATTTGACGTTTCCAATCTACCCAAGGCTGAATTGCAGCATCGAACATGCTGTTTTTTATCACCAAGATACGTCCTTCTTCACCCAAAGAAGGGTATTTAGCATCGCCAAAATTGAGGAACATATTCTGGTAGAAATCTTCGAAATAGCTGGAGTAAGAAGTTTTAGGCGTAGCCATGGCATTGGTGAAATCCGTGCCATTCACCTGAATCGCAAGCTGCAGCTTCGTGTAAACCCTTAAAGTTCCCGTAGCCGGAAAATACTCAAAGGGCTGAAAACGCACGGTGATACCGCGGTAGTCACGAATAATAAAAGGCTCCGTAAGATATGCCTGCTGTGCCGGATAGCTGCTATTACCGCTATAAAAACCGGCAAAGCTGTAGGGCACGGTATCAGGATTGATGTTGCGCGTAAGATTACCCTTGGAAGGCGCAACCTGCATGGGTAGATCGATGTACTGGCTACCGATGGTGTTTAGCAACATGGCTGCTGTACCGGGGATAATTACACTGCGCGCCAAAACTGGCACTTGCGGGTAACCGGCTTCCAGGGTTAAACCTTCCTTCTTCAGGTTCAGGTTATACCACTGGCTACCATTTATTGTAACTGCTTCACGGTTGAAACTGCCAAGCGTGAATTCCATTTCCATATAATTAGGGCTGCTTTGGGTGAGACGAATATCGTTTTGATATTCACTCACCACCACTTGCTCTGCCATAAGCGCACTTAGCGCAAGCAGCAGGCATAGCATGGTTAACAAATGTTTCATGGGTTCCTCCACATTGTCCATTCTTTAAAATAAGCTATTGTTATAGTTCAAAACTGTTTAGGCAACAGGCATCAGGTTTCATAAGGCGAAAGCCCCCTGTCACCTGACACCTGTAACCTGATACCTTTATTTCATCAGCATCATTTTCTTGGTGGCAGAATAGTTCACTGCATCCATCCTGTAGAAGTAGATTCCGCTGGAAACAGCAGCACCACGTTCGTCCTGGCCATTCCAGATTACTCTGTGATAGCCGGCAGCTTTGCTTTCGTTCACCAGGTTGCGTATGAGCTGACCTTTCATATTATAGATAGAGATTCTAACCGCTCCGGCTGCTTTTGTGGAGTAGCGGATGGTTGTTTCCGGATTAAAGGGATTGGGGTAATTAGCATCCAGGGCTGTAACAGCAGGGATTAACCCGGAATCAGCATTAGCCGAGCTACTGGTTAAAGTAATGGGAATCACCAATGAAGGATTGCCTTGGTCGTTGGAGCTAATGATAAGCTCTGCGGTAAAGCTGCTTACTGTGGCACCGGCGGTATAGCTAAGGCTGTAAATCTGGGTTATTCCAGCAGGAACTGAATAGGCATAGTCCGCAGGCAAAGTGTTGCCATTATAGCTAAGCACGAAACCAGCAGGCACGGAAATGATGCCTTGAAGCTCTGCATTGCCAATATTACGCAGATTGAAATCTGCACTAACGGTGGTATTGGGCATCACAGAAGTATAAGCAATCTGCTCTGTTCCGCTGTAAATCATGGGGAAGTTTGCCGTACCGCTGGCGGGGAAGACAATATCATCAATCCAGCCACAATCGCTGCCCACGTTCTGCGAGCTATCTTTGCTATATGTCCATTTGAAGGTGTGTGAACCGGCAGTTACGGGATAGGACTCTTGTCCCCAAGCCTGCGTGCCGCTCCAAGAGCCTGTTTCTATGCCATCAATGAAGAACTTCAGGAAATCGTAATTGGATTCGCTGCTTACTTTGCGCCAGAAACTTACGTTTCCGGAAGCACCAATTTGCATTGTTACTTGCAGGTTGGTAGAGCCATTGTTTCCTATTGTACCGGATTTAGCCGAATAACTTCCGCTATGCACATTCGTGCCATTCGTTTCGATTACCCAGGAGCTGGTGCTGGCGTTTACCCAGGGGTACGCGGTGAAACCGTTGGTTTCAAAGCCTTCACCCACAGTGCCAACAGGAATTAAAATGTTGTGATTTAGCATCTGGATTCCAGCATCAAGGGCGATTCCGATGGGGATCATCGTACCATCAGGAATTCCCTGTCCAAGGAATACGTTGAAACTAAGCGGGATGCCATTTCCGGGAGTCATGGCAGGAACCATGAAACTGCTTACATCCAGGGTAGCATAGGGACTGTTCAGAACAAGATCAAGCGTTCCTCCCCCGGCAGTCATGTGCCCAGAATTCTGGATGTTCAGCGTAACGGTAACGGATTCTCCGCTCTCAAATACGCCATTGCCGTTAGAATCAAAGAACGTGTGATTTCCAAAGACGACATTGGGAGCATTAACAATCAGATTACGCTGAGAAACCCAAGAACTGATGCCATCAATGACCACAATATCAAAGGACACAACAGTTTGATCAGGAATATTAGGACTAATCACAAAGCTAAATATGCTGGGCATGTTGAGAACCTGTCCAGCAGGAATATTTGGCAAGGTGACAGTAGGATTAGTGAGGGTAACCCAGGCACAGTCAGTGCCTATTGTGGCCGTTAAATTCGTGGCATCCTGCACACCGACATTGGTGAAATCCAGATTCATTGCGATGCTTTCTCCAGCTTCTGCAACATTGTTATTACCATCAGAAATTACCAACTGGCCGGCTGTTACGTAGGGACCTACATTGGGAATTACCTGAATGAAAGTAATTAGAGGACGACGCATGGAACGGGTCATCACAATCTGTGCGTTTCCGGGTTCTGTAAAAGGAGTGAAGTTCAAGGTTAAAGCACCGCTGGCATCAGTAGTACCCACGCCGTGGATAACATTATTCATGGATAAGGACACATAGGTGTAAGGATCGGCCTGAATATCCAGAGTACCAATACCAAGGAATATTTGATTCGGTGCCTGATAAGAATTCTGGGCAGGAATACCCACATATGGCTGTAAGGAAGGATCACCCATAATGGAGTAAATTTCCCAATAGTAGTTTATCCGGCTGCTGTTTGAGGCCACAACAGCGAGATTACCCATTAACACCATGCTTCCTGCATTTCCAGCCCAATCGGCAAAGGGTTCATTATGATCGTGAAAAACCGCATCATAAGCTCCAGTACGGCCTGCTATAAAGGGCGAACCACCGGAAACCACGGGGGGTTTGTAACCTACACCCCAATAGTAATCTTCATCCCAATAGGTACTGTTTGTACCACCGATATATACCACAGCACCTTTATTGGGTGCGCGTAGCCAAGCCTCTCCAAAGCAAATTCCACTATCGAATTTACTGGTTAGACAGCAATTTCCTACTACAAAAGAGGATTTATTAATGTTCTGTAAGCTGTTGATGTTGGCAATGGTGATATTGGGATCGTACCAGATAGTTACGTCACCATGGGCAGTGTAATTGGCATAGCCAACCCCATTAGACATATTCTGGATAATTGCGGCTTCGGAGTTTCCTGAGCCTGGATACATATAGGTATGGCTGGTAATGCCATGAGCAAGGTTAAAGTAATTATTTGTACCATAGTTTATTTGACCATTTGCATGGGTTGGGCCATAGGTGCCATCCACACCCGCAATCATCACCACTTCACTTAAGTAGGCATCGCTGGGCATGGTGTATTGCTCGTGCATCATCGTTTTATCTACTTGATTAGTAACTTCAGCCACAGTTGTAGCAGAAAAACGGCCAAAATACAATTCCGGCATAAAATCTGTGCCCTGTAAGCGTACATAAGGCAGATCGGTAGGGTGTGTGCCTGTAGTTCCAGCAGTAGAAGGAACCTGGGCAACGTCTCCAACTATCAAGAGATAGGAGGGAGCAGGATTTTCGGTAGTAGCAGCATTCCACATGTTCTGCATATAGGTTTTAATGTTGTTGGAGGTAGTCCCCGTAACAGATGTGGGAGCAACGATAACATTGTAACCTTCGCGACGTTTCCAATCGATGAAAGGCTGCATAGCGCTAACAAAGTTATCAGGTAGAACAATTACATAACCCAAAGGATAGCGGTTCAAAGTAGTGCGTTCAGGTGCGTAATTGATAATCGAGCTGGCGAAATTGCTTTCAAAAGCGGGGGAATATGTTTTTGCTTTAAGGGCATCGGTGGCAGCAAGATCAGCACCGCTAAAAGTAACCTTAACTTCTGCATTGTATATCACTTCCAGTTGTTTAAGCACCGGGTTGTAAGATACCGGAACAAAGTCCAAAGCAAAAATCCGCGTGCCACGCATCATACCAAGCTCGATAACGCTGATGGCAGGATTAGCTGTCCATGCGTTAGAATTATAGAAATCACGGTTTACCACGAAAGGAAGAGTATTCAGATCAGCAGACTTGGACACCGATTCCTGGCGTGGCATAAGAGGATATTGCACTCCGTATTCACTAAGGTTTATCGTTTTGGTCTGTGCATTAGCGAACACCACTGTAACGTTTGCACCCAAAGGCACGCTGATCAGCTTACGCATCAAAGGCAGAGCCGGAGCACCTGTAACATTGGTTGTGGCGTACTGACCAGAAGATAGTTCCGTCCAGACGCCCTCTTTTGAGGCGATTTCCTGGGTTTTTAGTTCATCGATGGCATAGCGAACGCTAAGTCCATCAGCATTGCTGCGGAGTACTTCCACAGCAGATGGTGTGTTCTGTAAAGTTATTGTTCCAGTGGCTGCTACAAGCATTGCCACCAGGAGCATAAACGCGAGCATGAAAGAAAGCTTCTTCATGATCTCTCCTTTGTATTTCTCATTATTTTATCTATCGTTAGTGCACGCCCTTACGCGGCACTTTGCTATCACTGTAATAGTATAAGCAAGTTTGATGCCGAATGGGTAAAAAAATTGGGTTTGGGCATAGGGTTTCACAGAAATGAGAAAAATAATGGAACGCAGATGACGCTGATTATTATGATTTACGCAGATAAGAAGTGAGTAGTAGGTGCACTTGCTTGGGTGTTCTGGGAGGTTAACTTAGCAATCGGTGGTTTCTAATTAACCACCGAAGGCACCGAAACAAAGGGTTTATTAGGATGGATAACAGCCACCAACGAAGATTATGTATCTTGAAATCCATTAATAGTACCGTTTTCCGCATAGCTAACCCCCTGAAATACATCCACAAAATCCATACCATCAAATCGGAAGTAGTTGATTTGTGTTTGAGCACCATAGGAAAAGGTTTATTTCTTTAACCATTGATAACCCAGTTCATCTTAAAAGTAGGGTCTTGCAATGGAGTATCACTCTTAGAAGGGGAAAACCTTGTATCTGCCGTTTTATTCAACAATCTTCTGGTACTCGGTTAAAGTTTGAGCTGCTTTGGTATTATTGTGTTTTGGGTTCGGACTAAGCGTGTGTCTTGCTCTTTTGCTCTTTTACTCTTTTACTCTTTGTTGATTTTGCTTTTCTTTGTAGCTGAGTGATAAGATGCAGGATCGGTATCCTGCATACACAAACAGCATTGGTATGCTATGTTACAGCCATTCTGTTTTTCTCTTTTTTATAACTCTGATTTTACATGAAAATGAATATTCGGCTAACTTGGGCGAGCGCAAAAAAGCCCCTACAAATATATGGGTAAATTTTCATTATCAGTGGCGAAAACGCAGTTTTAATGGATGTTTCTCTGTGTTGAAAAGAAAGTATCATAATATTCACATTCTTCAAAACAAATACTCCAGCTCTCAGCCAGCCGTTTAACCCGCTAACCAGCTAACCTGCTAACTCATTTAACTTCTTCACTCCACCATCCCCAAGTATTTCTCTCTAAGTTGCATATTGAGCGCAGAAAAGATTTTGTATGCCAGCACGGGTTGTTCTTTTAGCAGGATGCTAAGCCTATCGTAGGGCAGGATTTCTGTTTCGATTTCGGTTAGGGCTACCACGTTGGCGGTTCTACGGGTGGGGATAACAAAGTTCATTTCGCCAACCAGGTTTCCTTCGTGGATGCGTGCTACTTCGTGGATAGCACCTTCAAAATCTTCCACTTGCACCGAAACGCTGCCTTCCAGCAGGATGATGATATCACGTTTACGCTCACCGATGGTGATCAGCTTTTCATGGGCAACAAAGGTTTTGGTTTGGCTCACCTGTTTTAGTAGCTGTTTTTCTTCCATGTTTAAGTAACAGTAAAGGGGGTGGTCGTTTAGCTTATCCATTTGTGCTCCGGGTTTGGGCTAAATGCCAAACAATTATAGGGATGTGGAAGTGTGTGAGTGGGCTGAATTCCCACTTCTGCGGAAATCTGCGCTTTTTTTCTGCGGAAATCTGCGTGAAACACAAAAGGCTGGATTTTCGTCTCCCCAGAAATGTGAGATAGTGCTTAAGCATGGTTTCTCCGGTGCGTGATGCGGATTATCTTTAAGCACAGGGTGTCATTTATGGCGGCGTGGGTTCTGGCAGCATTATCAGCACTTAAACTTACAAATTCGTGAACCTGCTTGTAGGCTAGCAACCTTAGCTTACAGGGCTGTAACGCCTTTAAACAGAGCGGTTTGCTTTTGCCATCCATAAATCCTTCTTCTCCATAAATCTCTCCGGGGAAGATATTGCCGATGCTCCTTCCTGAAGTGGTTTTTAGCTCCAGTTCGCCCTGTTCCACTATCACAAAGCATTCTGCACTACGAGAATTTCCCGCTTGTAAACCCGCTGCTTCGGCACTATCCTCATCACTTATCATTCCAAATACAAATTCATTTGCTGCCAATTGAACTGTTTCAGTTTTGGCGGTTAAATTGGCACATTGTTCGTCATCCAGGTACTTGAACAGGTCACAATCCTGACTTCTAATATAGATATTCAATTTTCCTCCAATAACATAAGGGAATGCCTGCGTCTCGCTGGCAAGGTCTTTTGGCATCTTGCCGACAGTTTATCAATTGCCGACGAGACGTCGGCAAGCATTTCCTGCGGGGACGCAGGAACTCCACAGGCAGGAACTCCACACGCAACTCCACGCTTACCTAAACCCATACCGCAAACGCATCCAGGTTACAATGCCACAAACTATTACGATCAATAGAGACACAAGCAGATCAAGATAGAACGTATCATACTCATTACCCAAAATTGACGTTTTATAGGATAGAAATATGTTTCTTCCTTGGTTCAGATAAGAGCCATGGGCAATCATTACTGCGTTGTTGATTTGCTTGCTTGCATAGTGTGATTCCGGATGGCTTGCCAGAAAGCTGTTATAGGCATCCACTTTTGCCATATACGCGCTGTAAGGCAGAGCGCTATCCCTGGCTTCGCTTACAAAGCTCGCTTTTTCGCGCTGAGCGGTATTTTGCTTTGCCGAAGCTACCACCCAGCCCTCAAACAGCCAACGCGAAGGTACAAGCTGGCAAAACTCGGGAATCTCACTTTTGTGTTTAATCCGCAAAGAACCATTCATATCTGCAAAGCGAATCACAGCACCACTGAACATAATTTGGGGGATAATAATCAGCGGCAGGATGTTGATGATGGCACTGCGATCGCGAATGAAACTGGAAAACAGCAAGCCCAAGCTGTAACCGATCATACCGCTAAGTAATAGAAACGTGCTTTGAGGATAGAAAAAACCCCGCATCCCCAGCACCCAAGCTGAGATAAAATAGAACAGAACCACCTGCAGCGCTGTTAAAACAAGTAGCACTATATGCTTGGAAAAGAGCTGACACGCGGCCGAAATATGCAGTTTCATTTCACGCTGGATGCTGCGTTTTTCTCCCAAAATATCATCGATGCTATTTGCCAAGCCGATAAAGACGAAGATTATCACCGAGATGAAACCAAAAAGCAGGGAATTCTGGTTCTCTAAGAACGTGTAAGGCAGGTCATCAGGCACACCCCGCAACACAAAAGCCGTTAGTGCTGCTAAAAGTGGTGCTACCAAAAGGGTCATAATCAAGTTCATCTTGCTGCGGCTTTTATTGATAAAATTACGGCAGGTAAGCAGATACAGGTTGCGCAGAATGGTGCTGCATCCCTTATGGTGAGCCTTGCTTTCTGCTTTTACTTGTTCCTGGTTTTTGGTATGGGTTTGAATATCCATCGCCTTTCTAAAGCGGTGATCGCGATATTTCCGCTCCCAGTAATCGGGATTGAACCTGCGATTTCCCTGCCCATCTGTGGTCTCAATCACGTCATAAAAGTAATCTGGCATTTGCAAGCTGCGTTTTGTGTTCAGAAATTCCTTGCGTTTTCCGCTTTGCGCCAGTTCTTCATCGAAATAGGCAAAAACTTCCTGGCTATCACCAAAATATACTTGTTTTCCGCCTTTATCCAGCAGTAAAACCTGATCAAAAGCTCTGAATACCGTAGCATTTGGCTGATGAATGGTGCAGAAGATAATCTTGTTCTGCTCTTTCAATTCACCCAAAAATTCGGCAATATTCTCCGAATCCTTGGAAGATAAGCCGCTGGTGGGTTCGTCCAAAACCACAATCATGGGGTTAAGGATCAGCTCCAAAGCGATATTTAGCCTGCGTCTTTGCCCACCGCTAAGTCTTTTATTCAGCACATCGCCCACAATCATATTGCGCTGTTCAAACAGCCCCACGCTGTGTAGCTGATTTTCTATTCTGGTGCTGATTTCCCCCGCGTTTTTCAGGTTTGGCAAAGCAAGCTTTAGCCGGTACCGCAAATTCTCGTACACGGTTAAATTAGGAAACAGCAAATCATCCTGCGGCACATAGCCAATATGCTTTTGGAAGAAGGCGTAATTGGCA
>JAVEUB010000090.1:0-4320 GCA_034005785.1 Cloacimonas sp. (SeqCode)
GTGCTCTTCCGATCTAGAGCCAGGGATTATATGCTAAAACTTGGCCTGAAGAGCGGCTATATAAACTGCCGTAGCTCCATGACTTTTTTTGGCAGCGCTATCCCTGAAGTGGTTTATATCCAGCATCCCCGCAAAACAGACGACCACATTGCCAGCTTCAGAATCATGAATCAGAGTGTGGGTACATCCGGTGACTACCAGCAGTTTTATGAGCTTGATGGCGTGCGCTATCATCATATTATCAGCCCATTTACGGGTTATCCGGTAGAGAATGTGCACTCGGTAACTGTGCTTTGCAAGGATGCAGCCTGGGCTGATGGCCTTTCCACAGCGTTGTTTTTGATGCCCCCTGAAAAAGCCATTGAAGCCCTGAAAACCATCCCTGATAGCAATGCTATCATCTACTACAGTAAAGATGGTGAGCTGGTATCTCTCAAAACCGTGGGGATGAAAGACAAAGCCCTGAACGAGAAGCTATGACCATTCCCGATTTGCAAAACCAGTCCGATTGCCGTAAGCTAAGCATAGACAAGGTGGGCGTGAAGGGTGTTCGCTATCCAATAGTGGTGGAGGACAGAACTAAAGGTATTCAGCACAGTGTTGCCGACCTAAATATCTATGTGGAGCTTGTGGCACATAAACGTGGCACCCACATGAGCCGCTTTATTGAGATACTAAATCATTATCACACAGAGGTTTTTATCGGTAAGCTGGATGTGTTTCTGGCAGAACTGAAAGAGACCATGAAAGCAGAATCGGCCTATATAGACATAAACTTTCCCTATTTTATGCGCAAAGAAGCTCCCGTTTCCCATATAGCCTCGCTCCTTGGCTACGATTGCTGTTTTAATGCTTCATTCAGCGATACATTTGAACTGTGGATTGGCGTTACAGTACCAGTAACCACGCTCTGCCCCTGTTCCAAAGAGATCAGTGCGTATGGCGCACACAATCAGCGGTCATTAATTACAATCAGGGTGTGCTATAACGATTTTGTATGGCTGGAAGAGCTTATCAGCCTGGCAGAAAGCCATGCCAGTTGCGAAATATACCCTTTGCTGAAACGTCCCGATGAGAAATACGTAACCGAAAAGGCGTTCAATAATCCCAAGTTTGTGGAAGATATCGTGCGTGAGATAACCATGGAACTGCAAGCTGACAAACGTATAACAGCCTTCCATGTGGAATCGGAAAATTTTGAATCCATCCACAACCACAACGCCTATGCGATGATTAGCAGCACTTGATATGGGCATACGAAATCCCCATATAGTGTCGAACCAGTTATTGGGCTGTCAATCTCCTGATTGGCAGAAGCTGGGCAGAAGATGTCATTGTAACTCTACGCGAGAAAATTGGCAATCGGGAAATTACCACCCCAATAATGCCGCTGCCCAAAGCTATACTCTGGCAAATGGCTTAAAAATAGTGCACGTGCAGGATAGCTCCAATCCAGTGCTGTGCCTGCAACTGTATATCAAAGCTGGTTCGGTGAAAGAAAAGCCTGCCCGGGGTGGATATTCGCACTTTATTGAGCACCTTAGTTTCAAATCAACGCGTTTATTCCCCCAAAATAGCCTGTCCCTGTATGCAGCAAACCTTGGTGGGATGCTAAATGCTTATACGGATTACGATTGCACTTGCTATTATCTACTGCTTCCCTGTGAAGAACTTGCCGCAGGGATGAATATCCTTAGCCAGTTAGCCAGGTATTCCAATTTCAGCGCTGAAGATGTGGCTATGGAAAAGGATATCATCCTGGAAGAGATAAAGCAGTATGAGAACGACCCTGAGCCAGATTTTATCGAGTTCATCCAAGGGCACTACTTCAAAAAAAGCCCCTTAAAACGCCCTGTTTTGGGCAATGTTACTACTGTTGGGGCTGCGCAGCACAAAGACCTGCTTGCTTTTTACAAACGCAATTACCGTCCCGATAACGCTTTTTTGGTGGTCTGTGGTGATTTTCAGTTAAATGACTTGCGCTCTGTCACCGAACAGTATTTTGGCTCTTGGAAATCAATCCACCAGCCTCTTCCCTACCCTGTTGGTTTAGAGCCTGAAATGGGTACATTCCGCATGGTTTACCGTCGGCGCAATCGTGGGGAAGAATTTCTGGCTATGGCTATGCCGGAGCTTAGCGAAGTGCATCCATATTCTGATGCGTTACTTATTGCCATGCGTTATTTTGCCATCGGTAAATCTTCCCGCTTGTTTAAGCGCTTGGTGGAAGAAGATAAGCTTTGTTCTTCGGTTAAAGTAAACTCTTTAAGTGGTTTACTCTCTGGTGCATCGGTAATCTTATGCTGTCCTATCGGACGTAAGAATATTCCTCGGATTTTGCAGATATTTAAGGAAGAGTATCTTGCTTTGATGGAGAAAGGTATCCCCCACTCTGAACTGGAACTGGTGAAACGTGATATTATCCATAGCTGGCTGTATAGCTTTGAAGGCATGGAAAATATGGCGAATCTGGTTGCCGCAGAAGAGTTTATCGGTAATCTTGCCATGTTGCATACGTATGGCGAACACATCGATGCGATCCCAATGGAAGAAGTGTTTGCCGCTATGCGCAGTTATTGGCCTGCCTCTGCCCTTGCTTTTTACCATGAAGGTGCTGCTCCCGTGAGTGGGTTTAGTAAGTTTTCCATACCCCCACACACCTACACCCCCACACCCCAGCATGCCAACACGCCCACACTCCAGCACGCCAACACGCTCACACCCCAGCACGCCAACACTCCCCCACGCCCAAACTCCATCACTCAAATCGACGCTAACCACTATCAAATCTTCCTCTCCAACGGCTTACAGGTTCAATTCCGCCAGTTGAAAGACAAAAGCATCAGCGGTTTTTCTCTATCTACTCATATCAGTCAACTCTGTGAGAGCACTGCGCAAAAGGGGATAAATTTCTTCACCAGTATCTTGCTTTTATATGGCAGCCAATTGCGTTCCCACGATGAACTGATGCGTTTTTCCCGGGCACATGGTTTCAATATCAGGGTTATTCATCATCTGGATAGCACCAGTTTCAGGGGTAAATGCCAAACCGCCAATCTGAGTAAAGCCTTAACGATGCTGGCAGAAGTGCTTACCCAGCCGCGTTTTGATCGTGACCACCTTAAGCTACTTACTACCTCAGCTTTAGATGGCATCCGGCGCGATAATGACTATCCCGTTAGCTATGCTTACCAAAAATGGTTCAAAATGATAGTTGGCTCTGATAGCAACTTATACCGTTCCACTGGCAACCCCGCAGATATTCGCAGTATTCATTTAGCCGATATCAAAGCCTGGCATGCAGGCTGGAATCTTGGCCGTGATTTTTGTTTAGGCATTGTTGGTTCTCACACACCACAAGAGATTGCCGATCTTTGCGAAGGATTATTTGGGGATAATAGGGTTCATGGGCATCAGGCAACCAATCTCCCTATTGGCAGTAGCAGCTATAATCAGCTACCGCTCTTTTCTGAATCAGCTATAAAGTATCGCCTCCAAAAGCATGAAACCGATCAGGCTATAATCCATCTTGGGGGTTGGGCTACCCCTGCTGCCAATCGCGAAGAAAACGCTGCCTTCCATGTGTTAGCGCATATCTTGGGTGGCGATATCAGTTCCCGTTTTTTTGATATATTACGTGAGAAGTATGGTTTTGCCTATCAAACCGGCTTCGATTTCAGCTCCATCAGCGAGCTTGGTTTCTGGAATGCTTATGCCTTTTGTGACCGTAGCGATTACCGTAAATGTGCGTCGCTGATGAAAGATATTTTGGCAGAATTGATACAAGATGGCGTCGGTGAAAGTGAATTGGATACAGCAAAACGTTATTTGATTGGCATGAACCGTTTTGATTACGAAAGTGTTAGTTATTCTGCCTCATCTATTTCCAATCTTGCAGCGCTTGGCTATGAACCGCAGTTTTACTTACACCGCGAACAGCGCTTAAAAGATGTTAGCTGCGATGTTATTAACAAGATAGCCCGCAAATGGCTGCTTCCCGATAATCAATATATGCATATCCTGGTGTAGTTTATGATCTCCCTTGGCATCGATATAGGCTCTCGCAATACCAAAATAGTTTTATACGACACTGTGCATAGCACCATTCTACACAGCGCATATCAAAGCACGGATGTTTCTCCCTTAAAAACTGTAGATGAGCTACTTAATGCAGCTTATGCAACCTTGCTTATTAACTATTGTGATCTTAATGCAATCGGGGTAACTGGTTACGGCAGGAAGCTGTATCCCGAAGCATCATCAGTACTTTCAGAGATAACGTGTCATGCTGCTGCTTGTTTGAAACTTTTTCCTGCTGCC
>JAVEUB010000090.1:4330-9678 GCA_034005785.1 Cloacimonas sp. (SeqCode)
GCTCTTCCGATCTATTGATAAGCACAGCAAAGTGGCAGATTTTGTGATGAACGACAAATGTGCAGCCGGAACAGGACGCTTTCTGGAAATGACCGCTATGCGGCTTGGTTGCGAAGTGGATAGTTTGGCCTCTCTTGCAGCGGGTGCAACGCAAGAAAAGAAACTCAATTCCACCTGTGTGGTTTTTGCCGAATCCGAAATCATTGGCATGATGTCTCAAGCAGTTGCAGCCGCGGATATCGCCAGAGCGGTACATCGCAGAGTAGCAAAACGCATTTATATGCAAATGTCTTCACTCACTTGGGAAGCACCAGTTGTGTTTACCGGTGGTGTGGCTCAAAACCCTGATCTGGCGATGTGTTTGGGGCAAGAACTGAAAACAGAGCTGCTTATCCCCCTCGACCCTGAAATTACAGGAGCTTTCGGTGCAGCGCTACAGGCAAAAGCACGATGAAATACGATTATCACATCCACAGCGAAGACAGTTTCGACAGTAGAATCATTGCTGAAGAGCTTATCCTTAAGGCTATATCTTTACAATATAATGAGATAGCATTCACAGAACATGTGGATCTACTCCCAGAGGAACTCGCCCTATTTGGCATCTCATCGCTAAGTAGATACAGAGCCAGAATCACCGCTTTGCAGGAGCGCTTTCCCCAGCTTAAGATTCTCTGTGGCATAGAGATTGGTGATTTTCACCGGGTGCAGAATTATGCGCTGGAGCTGATTAAAGACCTCAATTTCGAGATTATTCTGGGAGCTGTGCATATTTTAACTGACCACACCAATGTGGCAATTCCTCTATCTCAGCCATTAAGCGAGGCACAGGTTCGCGATTACTATGAGCATAACTTAGCTCTTGTAACAAACTGCCCAATAGACGTTTTGGCGCACTTGGGTGTGTATAAGCGCTACTACCCCTCAATCCCTGATGAAAGTGCTTATCTGTCCACAATTGAGCAAATATTCGCTACCATGATCCAACGTGGAATCGCACTGGAAATTAACTACAGCGCTTACCGTAAAAACTATCCCTCTCATTTGCCAGAGCCACATCTGGTTGATCTATACATAAGCCTGGGTGGAAATCTGTTCTCCATAGGCAGCGATTCGCACCATATTGACCATTTTGACGATAATCGACACAAAGTACCTAACTATCCCTCTTTTAGGCATTTTACCTCTCGTTAAAGAAGTTAGCTGATGCGCTTTATCCACCGTACTTAGTTGATAAGGATTCCTATCTTCTTACTTGCTTGATAGTTTCCTGCTTGAAAAGAAAGAGCGACAGATTCGTTTACTCGTATCTGTCGCTCAAGGAATGAGAACTATTTGGCTTATTTTTTGACAGCCTCTTTGAGTTTCTTGCCAGCTTTGAATACCGGAACTTTGCGTGCTGGTATTTTCAGCGGTTTTTTGGTTTTGGGATTGATACCGTTGCGCGCTTTACGTAGGGCAACGCTAAAGGAACCAAAACCGACCAATGATACCTTTTCACCCATTTTAAGGGTTTCGGTGACGCCTTCAAGGACTGAGGCGAGAGCAAGACCGGCCACTTTTTGGGAAATGCCGGCATCGCTTGCGATCTTTTTTACCAAATCATCTCTGCTCATAATACCTCCTAGCTTTCTTTTGATAAGAGTTAGAGATCTTTCAGTTGTGAGAAAAGTGCAGGTCTATATTTCTGTCAACAGAAAAATATCCTTTTTTGTTTCGATTGCGTAATTAATGTGGATTGGGGATAATGCATGTATTACGTATCGGCATATATATCAGATGTTTATAGTATTTTTGCTTACTCAGAAGAAATTCCTTATAATCTCACTGATTCTGGTCTTAACGCTTTTTTAGATTGACAAAATACAGCTACTTCACGGGATAGGAATTAAAGAAAACTGGAGGAAATACTCAATGAAACAAAAGATAATGACTTTCATAAGTCTTGGCGTTCTGCTGCTACTTGCAGCATGTGGAACGAACAAGCAAGTAGTGGTGGAAACCGTAGAGGTTCGCAATCCACTCGTACTGGCACATGAGGAAGCAGCAACTGGTAACGAAGCCTACGAAGAGAAAAGTTACACAGATGCTATTCTTTCTTATAATGAAGCAATTACCTTGTTTAAGGAAGCATCTATCACTGCAGTCCCCAGCGATTCTATCTCTCTTAACATAGAAAAGATGAATCTTAACATCGCCAAAAGCTATATCGATATGGCAGTGGAAAGTGGAGAAGCCAGCATGTATGACGAAGCTCTGCAAAGCTACGAGAAGGCTTTAGGCATCTACAAATCGCTAAATCCGGGGCAAAAGACCCAGGATGAGCTGGATACAAACATCATGGGTGTGTACAATAATATGGCTTTAACTGCTAAAAATGGCGGTAAATATGAACAAGCTATTACTTATTACGACCAGATGCTCACGTTAAAACCCAATGATCCCGAACTGCTAAACGCTAAATTCTTCATATTAAGTGACAATATTAAAGATGAAAACCGCGCTTATAAGGTCTTAAGTGAATATGCAGAAGCTTCACAGGACCCAGCAGCCTTTATTAACCTTGCTGATCGCTATATGGAACGCGGAAACACAGTAGAAGCCGGAAAGTATTACGAAAAAGCTTTGGCGCTGAAACCCGATGCTGATATGTACCGTCGTATGGCAAATTTCTATCGTGGCAACAAAGATTGGGCTAATGCCAATATTTATCTGGAGAAACTGGTTGCCACAAATCCACCTACAGCCGAGCTTGCCACTGTTTATACGATGATTGGCAAAAACTGGGATGAAATGAATAACAAAAAGAAAATGGTGGAATACTACGAAAAATCCATCGCTATCGAACGTGATTCTCAGCTCGCCTTGCTATTAGCCAGTTATTATAACTCCCTGAAAAGCTACGCCAAAGTAATCACCTACGCTACGATTACCCTTAGCACAGATTCTCGCAATTCTGATGCTCTGATGTTACGGGGGCTTGCTTATTACCAAATGAAGAATTATACAGCAGCCAAGAACGATCTGGAAAAAATACAAAACGATTCCAGATGGGGAACCCAAGCAAAGAACATCTTGAAAGATAAAAAGATGCAATAAAGTAGTTTAACAGGCAAGGCAGGCGAAGCATTACATACGCCTGCCTTGATGTTTAACTTACTTTCGCATAACCAATAACAGATTATGAATCAAAAAAACGACGGCTCTATTAAAGCTATCTATTCTTTTCAGCCGGGGAAAAAGCTGGAACGCCCGCTGATGGGATCTAAAATCGTGGCTGGTTTTCCCTCTCCGGCGCAGGATTACATCGAAGGTAAACTTGATCTCAACGAGCATTTAATCACCCATGCAGCATCCACTTTCTTTGTGCGAGTGGATGGTTATTCGATGATGGGAGCAGGTATTTTACCAGATGATATCTTAATCGTGGATAGAGCTTTGGAAGCTGCCCATAACCGCGTCATTATTGCCATCGTGGATGGTGAACTAACCGTTAAACGCTTGAAAATCGTAGGAAAAGATTATTATCTAATGCCCGAAAATGAGGAATTCCCTTCCATCCATATCCATGAAGGCATAAATTTTGAACTCTGGGGCGTTGTAACTTACGTTATCCACAAAGTCTGAACCCTTGGCTGCCAATAGGTTTCTGTTAATTGCACTCAGTTTGCTGCTTTTTGCTCCCAGCTACGCTCAGATTCACTTTCAAAGAAAAACCATCAATCTGGAAAACAATGTTATTGACTATAAGTTGGCGACAAGCCCCATAATTCATCATAGTGAAAGCGTTTGGGCAGATAGTGTAATGCTTATCAGCGGTATCGATTATCAGTTGGATTACCGTAAGGCTATGTTGCGTGTAGTAGGTACGCCCCAAACATCAAACCTAACAATAGAATTTCTCTTGGTACCAGAATTCCTGAACAAGCCATTGCAAACTTGGGAAACGCAAATTCACAGTGACAGCCTGTTC
This sequence comes from Cloacimonas sp. (SeqCode), assembly GCA_034005785.1. Lineage (GTDB taxonomy): Bacteria > Cloacimonadota > Cloacimonadia > Cloacimonadales > Cloacimonadaceae > Cloacimonas. The sequence continues at coordinate 8,304 of JAVEUB010000090.1, forward strand.
AGTACTATCAAGCGCCGTGCAAATCCTGTGTTTATCAGCGATACGAAGCTTGATATCCAGGGGGTAAAAAGCTTTGCTATCACGTTTTCCGATGATGAAGCCTTCGACTTAAAACAATCACTGTATGTTAACCTTTCGGGAGAACTGGCAAAAGGTGTTTCAATAGATGCACAGCTTTCAGACAGCCAATCCAAGCTTTCCCCGGAAGGTGATTCCAAAGAGTTAAGCTCGCTGGATAAAGTGTTTATCCGAGTCTATAGTAAACGATTCGAACTGGCTATGGGCGATCTGGAAGTGAAATTCAGCGGTACACGCTATACGGAGTATTTTAGTAAGTTTGAAGGACTTAATGCCTGGTACAATAATAAACACTACCTGCAAGCAGCGTATTCTGCCGGAAGTGGCAAATACACATCCATTCCGGTAGTAGTAATCGATGGCAAGCAAGGCCCCTATTATTTGAAGGCAAACGATTATCAGCCAGGATTCATAATTGTAGCAGGTAGCGAAGAAATCTACGTGGATAATAGCCTGTTGGAACGCGGGGTTGATTACAGTATCGATTATGCTGAAGGCAGCATCATGTTTAAACGGTTAATCAGCTCTACAAACAGTGTTCTGGCGCGTTTTCAGTATAGCGACGAATATTATCCCCAAAACAGCTATATCAACTCTTCCAACTGGAAACTGAACGACAAGCTGTCTATCAGCCACCATTTCATCTGGCAACAAGACGATAGGGATAATCCCCTCTTATACGAGTTTTCTGCTGCCGATCGTGATTCCTTGCGCCTTGCCGGGGATAATGCCGTTTGGGGCGAAGGCGTGTTTGAGGTGCAAAATGGAGATTACAAGCTGGTTGAAGGTACTACCCATTACGAGTATGCCCCCGATGATAGCTTGGCTATCTACAATCTTATCTTCAGCTATGTGGGTTTGGGACAGGGCGATTATGAAGAATACGCGGTGGGGAAATACCGCTACATCGGTGAACAGCAAGGGTCGTGGCTGCCCCAAAAACGCTTGATTGCTCCGGTTAAACGTGGTAATTTAGATTTTGCGTTAAATTATGGCGCATCAAACCTAAAAGCAGGGCTGGAAACCATCGGCTCTGTGAACGACCGCAACACGTTCTCGGATGTGGGCGATGAAGATAACTTTGGCGGAATAGCCTACGGATTCGGAGAGTTACGCTTTGCCCAGGCATCGCTAAAACTGGAGCATGAGCAACGTACAGCCAACAGCTATTTGTTTGGTAAATATCGTGATCCTGCAAGTGAGTATGATTTTAACGCCCTCGCCAGTGCCGATTCTCTGGCTCAGCAAGAAAGCAATGTAACGCTTGGCTATACGGCTAAGAACCTGTCTATTTCAG
>JAVEUB010000001.1:0-12665 GCA_034005785.1 Cloacimonas sp. (SeqCode)
GAGAAGCGTTCCAGACATCCGGCCAGAGCATCACAGCCATCGATATAGCCATCAGGATAGGTGAGGAACTGGGATATCAGGGTAGGAGTATCCTGTCCCTCCGGAAAAAGCACTTTGGCTGTTTCGATGATGGTCTCGGTTCTCTCAATGCGAAGGTTCTTGTTATCCTTATTATCAATCCGCTTGATTCTGTGACTGATGGGTGGCAGATGGTTATCGGTTGCCCACCGATCGAAGTCGGCAAGGATACGTGCCTGTCCGTAGGTGGTTTCACAGGCTGCTCTGGCTTTTACCCGGTAAATCTGATCCAACTCCTGATAGGCATCATAGTAGTATCGGAAGAACTTGGTGTTCTCAGTCTGACGTATCCAGACATGTATCACATAGAACCTGTTTCCGTCATAACCTATGGAGATGACAGCCTTGTAACAGCCTTTCTCTCCCCAGGCAGGATCGGCATAGAGCCAGACCCGCTTCATCTGGGATGGTTCAGGCAGGGTCCGGTACTTGGTGAACCAGTGGTTCTTGAAGATGTTACCTTCGATTACCGGCTGTCCCAGCATCTCTCTTTGATATCCGGTCATTCCGAACTTGGCTCGCAGGTTTGACAGAGTGGCAGTAGGGTACTGTTCCTCCCAGATTGACTTGCCATGCATATCTTCGAGAGAGAAGCGCAAAATCGCTTTTTGGTGCGTTTTCAGGACTGATTGAAGTGTTGTATCAACTTCCGGGTTATCTGCTCGTATTTCGCTTAATATGAGTTCCTGAAACTGGCAGATTGCATAGTTGGGGTGTACCAGGTTACCGAGCCAGATGATCTTGCCACTGCCATCGGGTGCCAAGGCCCCGGCAAGCTCCTGGGAGATCTTCTCCATACGTCTCTTGCCTATAGACTGGTTACCCATGTTCTCTTCTTTGTCTATATCATCACAGACGATGAGACCGGGACGTTTGGCGGTCTTGGGATTGATAGTCCCACGATGAGACTGCTTGATGCTTCTGGCTCTGATCCTGGCTTTGTTCTTGAGATAGAAGTCCAGATCAAAACTGTCCATGGGCTGCAGCTCTGGATAGTCCATAGTGAGCCGTTTATTGTTCTGCAGTTCATGGAGTGTAAACGCTGTCCGTTCCTGTGCCAGATCACTGTCTGCAGCAGTATGGATAACGTAGCGTTCACCTTTGATGATCATCCAGATTGGATAGACCACTCCCATGAGTACCGTTTTGCCCAGCCCACGAAAACCGGTAATGGCGATGATGCCTGAGCCCTTATCAGTTTCATCGAACATAGTCTCATGCGCTGGGCAAAAAGGTAAAGGGAAGATATGCGGAAAGTAAGTATGGCAGAAGAACGAGAAAGCATCCCAACCACCTGCTGTGGTTCGCTTTATCCTTTCGGACTTGGCTTCAGGATTATCGTCTATAAAAGGCAAGACGGAGATCGTTTTTGAAGCGATCTCCGCCAGTGCTTTGTTATGTCGCTGAATGAACTTCTTAGACATAACCGGGACTCACCCCAACCTCCGGCAAGCCGGAAGTCGGGGACCCCGAGGACTTGGAGGGTAACCATGAAAGTGCGGAGCCGGAGGCGACGGCTCCGCTTGGCTGGTTTGGAGGGTAGGCAGGTCTGTAGGCTCTGGTTTGGAGGCAACCATGTCCGTGGTTGTAAATTTATCCATTTCTGACTCTTAGGTACTCGGCAAGGTCTATCACAATGCCTTGGAACTGCTTGAGCAGGGTCTCATGTCCTTTCTCAATCATGAAGTCGGTCACCTGATCCAGGAAGCGAACGATGTAGTCATTCAACTCCTTGGAAGGCTCACTGTCTTTCTGGTTCTGCTTGATTAAGCTTACAAGGCTCTGCAGGGCAGTATCGGCAGGGTTCTTGGCATATTCTCTGAGTGCCTGGATGAGTGCTTTCTTACGGGCAATGCCGATCTCATGGTCAAGCTTACGCTCTTCCTTGAACAGCTCATCCCACTTGCCGGACTTGATCCACTTGCGGACGGTGATATCGGAGACTCCGAAGATCACCGCCAGCTCAGTGGGATCGGTCTTACCGTTCAGATAAGCTTCTTTGCAGTTGTCCCGCTTGATGCGGAACTCCAGTGCATTACTCATACTCAGGGCGTACCTTGTATTTATCTAAGTAAGCATTGAGGTCTTTGCCCTTGCAGCGCAGTTGACCATTTTCCTTGGTGCGGAAAGCAGGCAGAGGATTAGCGATGTCCCGTATCCAGCGGTAAACGCTGGAACGGTCAACCCGGAGGACATCGGCTATCTCATCCGTGCGGTAGTTACGTTCGTCATTAAAGACGCTCATCGGTTTTATCTCCTCTGCTGTGTTAGTATTCATAGATGCCATTATTCATTCTCCCGTATTTAGTTCAAATACACTTGCATTAGGATGCCAATCATTCTTTATCACAGGGTGCTGAAGTTGAGCACAATCTGACGTGGTTGTCCGGACTCATCCTTCTCGTAGAAGGTGATATACTGCTTGGTGGAGATGACTTGAATCGCCTGATCGATCAGTTCCATAGCTTCCTTCCAGGTTTGATCCTTGATGTTGTATCTACGTAAGCGCAGGATACGGTACTTGGCGATCTCACCTTTCTTATCCACCTGGAAGGCTTCACCGATGATGGCTCTGAGGTTGGCATTGGAGTCAGATGTCCAGTCTTTCAGGCACTCATCGATCTTCTGCTTAGCAAGTTGCAGTTCGATGCCGAACTGGATACGTTCTTTGAACCTGATATCCACCCGGTTCTGTCCGTCAAAGCTGTTGAGGATGGCATTACCCTTCCACTCCAGTCCGTTCTTCTCGGCAACCTCTTCCAAGTAGAGTTCCACTTCCTCAAAGAGCTTGGCTTTGTCTCTGATGATGCGTTCCTGAAGCTTCTTGGCTCTTTCGATGGTCTTGTTAACAATGGCATCCTGCTTGAGGATTTCCGGTTTAATAATCGAGATGGGGATGCTCTGTCCGTTAGCATCGGTCTTAGTGCGGTCGGCGGTTTTCTTAGGCTTGGGGGTCTTGGGGGTTTCCATTAGATGTCTCCTTATGATTGTTGATGTTTGAAGTTCTATTCTGATTTGAGTTGTTTTCGTTTTGAGCTGCTTTCTTGATGTAGTTCTGCAGCATGGCGATAACGGCTTTGCGTTCTTTCATATCCAGCAGGTTCCAGTGGCTTTTACGATAGTTAGTGATTAGGAAGGTTCTGAGCTTATACTCATCCCACTTGGCTTTTTTCATCAGGGAGTGCATATACATCCCCTGATTATCATAGGTGTATTCATCAGGCTTGTTGGTGAGGCGGACCCGCATCAGGATCAGCTTGAGTTCGGTCAGGATCAGTTCATCCAGGGCAGTAAGCGAGTCACCCAGTCCTAAGTACTTGAGCAGTCCTTTCAGGTCATCTTCCGACCACCTGAACTTCTTGACTCGCATGGCATGGATATCTTGGCGGAGGTAGCGTTCTCTCTGTTCTTTCGTCATTATAGTACCCTCGTATTATTGAGTTGATTGGTTTAGTCGAATACCCTGTGCCCGTGTACCTTGTTCAGGTTACGGAGCATACTCAGGATGCCTTTGTTTACTTTTCTGCCGATCTTGGGCACGTTCTTGCGGGAGATAACCACATAAACGAAGTTCCGCAGATCGATCACATCGATGGAAGCCAGTGCTTCAAGGTAGATATAGACCCACTGCCTTGATCTGCCTATTGTTAGGGCGATGTCCCGGATGGACTTGTATTTACCCTGCTCCAGGACATCCAGCAACTGGTGGGCTGCACCTTGGTCGAAGGTCCAGCCCTTATAGTGCTGATATCCGATCTGAGCCTGATAGCGGTTAGCCCGGGCATAGATCAGCTCTGTCTGGCTGATCAGCCTGATACTCTTGTCGGCAAGCAGGTTCTCTAACACCGGAACGATGTCTTTGACCTCTCTCTGGATCAGGACTGCTACCGTCTCTGCCGAGAACGGCTTGTTGTAGTGGTCGATGAAGTTTTCCACCAGTTGCAGGGTGCTCATAATACCGCTCTGAAGTTGACCTGTGAGAGTGGGATATCGGGTTGCTTGCTGATCGCCATCTCTAAGGTATGCATCAGCTTGATCGCCTTACGCAGGTTACCCGCGCACTGGTGATAGATGATCTCTACCATCTCGGAACTGACCTTGACCTCCATCACCTGGGTAGCGATGGCTTTGATATCGGCTTTGTTTAGCGAACCGAACTCGCAGAAGCTGTTACAGCGGTCAAAGTAGTACTCATTGATCATGTTGAGCTTATCCTTGGCATTCTGCATGCCGACCAGGATCACCACGGTCAGGGTCTCATCCACGATATCCCGTATAGCGCCGAGTAACTGGGGCAGCCGGAAGGCATAGTCGATCTCATCGATCACGATAACGGTATCTTCATGGTCTTCCAAGACCTGCAGGCAGGCTTTGAAGAGGTTGTTGGCAGTTCCCACCGGGATGTACTCGCCTAAGTGGAAGCGGCGGTAGAGTGAGGTCAGCAGTTGCACTGCGAAGGACTTGGGGGTGGTGGTTGCTTCCAGCCGGATATAGATATAGCCGTTACTGAAAGCCATGCGATTGGCATAAGTAGTCTTTCCGAGTCCGGGCTTACCATAGAGCAGTCCCAGTCCTACCATCTCTAACTTGGGACGGTTGAGCAGGAACTTGATCGTGGCATCGGCTTTGAGAACGTTGCTGGTTTTGATCAGTTGACCTTGTTTCATTATATCTCCTTTTCTATAATCGTGATCATTTGGCTGCCTGCTTGATGCCGATAAAGTCACACATCTCTTTGAAACTGTCATTGAGGGCGATGCCGGAATCGAAGGCTTGATCTTCTTTCTCTGTCAGATCAGTTTTATCAGAATCATCTTGCACTGGTATCTCAGGTATAGGTCGGTCTTCTATAAGCTTGGTTACTTGATGTTCCAGGTTAGCGATGAACTGCTCCGGACCCGGCTCCGGTGCTTCCAGGGCAGGAGCTTGGATAAAGGTGGGGTTTTGAGCGGTGGCTATCAGCCGCTGGTATGGCTCAAGCAGGGCATCCACCGTCTCCTGGTTTTTCTTTACGAAGAGCTTGGAGCGTTGTTCAGTGCCTCGCTGCAGCTTCTTGATATAGGTGTATTCCTGTTTGAGGGCTTTATGCGCCAGCGGTTGATCCATCGCCAGTTTAATGAAAGGATGCTGGGTCTGCCGGAGTTCTGCCTGGCAGATGAATACATCCTTGGTATCATAGACCAGTATCCACCTGGCATCAGCCAGATCGTAGCGGAAGATCACCGGCTTGCCGATCAGGTCGATCAAGGCAGGATGCCAGTAGCGGAGCTTATTGAAGACGATCCCGTCATTCCGGACTGCCTTGCGTTCGGCACTGAGCATCATGAAGTTCAGTCTGCAGGGCTGCACCAGCCTCTCCTGAGGTAGAGGTGCGGAGCTGAAGACCTGCCAGGGTGTCTTGCCACCAAGTCCACCGTGTGGTGTTTCACCATATACATATCTGACGTAAAAGCCGATCATCTGCATGGCTTCCTCAATTGTGGGTGGCACTGATTTATACAGCTTCTGAGCCCATTTCTCATTACGCATCAGCGGAGCAGGTTTGTTATCGATACAAGAACCACGGAAGCTGGAGACGAACCGTTCAAACTGTTCCTGGAAGGTCAGGAAGAACCGCTCGATTACTTTGGCTTTGGCATTATAGCTGGCTGCGAACTGAGCTCCGATATTCAGCTTAGGGAAGATACCGCCAAGCTCTACTTCGAGGTCATGGGCTTCCCAGGCTTCATGAAAGAGTTTGCTCTTGAAGGCTTTGCCGTTATCGAGATAGACGAACTTAGGCAAGGCTCCCCAGTTGAGGAAGCCATTTCTAAAGGCAATCTGGATATGCTGGCTATCTTCAGTGAAGGCGAGTGAAGCTCCCACCGGATATCTACTTGCCCAGTCCAGTACCATGATCATGGTCATGCGTTGGGCTTTCCCGGTCTTGGGATTGAAGATATCGAAAGCCAGGGTATGACCATCGGCTACCCAGACCTCGCCCACATCCAAGACATTGCTGTCCCGCATGATGGTCTTGATGATATGCTCGGCTACATACTTACTGCCTTTCCGGGTCTGATTCCAGATAGCAGGGTTATCAGCTTCCCATTCTTTACACCAGCGTCTCAGAGTCGGGACACTGGAGGGAGATGCGATCCAACCCATCCTGGCTTTGGTCTTCAGTGCCGAGATAGCCGAGCCGACGGATACTTGGTTGGGATGCAGCAGAACCTGTAACAGTAATGCACTCTCTTGGTCGGTTACCTTGCGCCTGTGTTCTTTATTACGTCCCCGGTGGATCAGAGCATACATATCCTGCCGGGCTTCCTGATAACGTTCAATCCAGAGCCGCAGTGCCCGCTCGGTGCGGTTGCCACGCAGCTTGTAAAGTTCTGGCACCAGTGTACCATTATTGTATTCGCTGGCGATCTTTTCCCACTCAGCCACTCTGGACTCGCTATCAGCCAAGCGGTCTAGCACGACCGTGCAGAAGTGACCATAGAGCTTCGCTTCTCCATTGAACTTGCTAAAGATCTGATCATAAGGAGTAAAGTCGATGTATTGCGCTGTCCGTTCAGGTTGGAGATCAATAGCTGGGATAACTTGGGACTCCGCATAATCAAGCTCAGCGTTCTCTTCTCTATATAGAGGACTGGGAACACTCTGCTCCATTCTGGTGGTTGAGATAGCCTGCTCAAGCTGTTTGGGCTTGCGTCCCCGCTTGCAAGGTGTCATGATCCCCATGGGGACGATGTCTGTACCTGCCAGTTCCTTTTTCAGGAACTCGGCATATTCCTCAACTGTGAAATCATAGAAACTCATAATAGCCTTCCTCACCTTCCTGGCATTCTCTGTATTGATAGATCAAAGCGCTGTTTACCAGTTTACCTTTGATCTCCACTCGCTTTTCGATAAAGAGCTCCGGCAGCACCCTCTGCTTCTCGCAGTTTTGCATCTCCATAGTCAGCAACTCGGGGCTGGTGAGCAGGAAAGACTTCACCGTCTTGCTCCCGCTCTGCGGCACCTGCTGCTTATGCACCGTTAACTTGTTATCCTGTACAAAACGCCAGACTGTACGGTTGGATCGCTGCATTAACTCAGCTACCCGTTCCACCGTCAGCCAGACCGCCTTGATCTTGCGTTTGCTCATTCTTAGCCTCTTCCAATAAAACTCGGTTACCGGGACAAGCACTGTGACATATTTCCCTGGGGTTTTATTTGTCACAGTGCCCCCCTGCTTATCGACCACTGTGACATAATTCCGGCATTTTAATTTGTCACAGTGCTCAAATCGTCTTGTAATCAGCATTGGCGGTGGTTTTACCCAAACGGAAAGCACTGTGACATATTTCTCTGCATTTAATTTGTCACAGTGCTCTGCTTTTCTGCCCCGGTCTCCAGTCTTGTAAGTGGTCGCTTTCATAAGCGCCTCCCGCATATTATTGTTGGTCTCTACATAACTGACCTGCAATAACTTGGGAAGTCCTTTCTGCCAAAACCGACACTACTTGAAAAACTTCTGAGACCGCCGGATTAATCCGCCGCTGAAACACACTATAAAATTTAGTTCTTGACGTGAACCTACTGGGTATTTACATTGTTCACAGATACACTATAATACCCATAGGGCAAGAGTCAAGCGATATTATGCCCTGAAGGGGGAGAAATGAAGGCAGAAGACATTGGAACAAGGCTCGGAATGCTGGTAAAAGCATTGAATTTGAAGAATTACGAATTTGAAAAAAAGTTTGGTATCTCTACCAATTCTATGGCGAGATACAAGAACAATACCCGTTATCCGGAGTCGGAATTCTTGGCAAAACTGGTCGAGAACGGGATCAATGTGAACTGGCTCTTAAGAGCTGAAGGCAGTATGTTCATCCAGGCTCCCTGGGAACTCGGACCCGACGTGAAGACTACCAAGAAGGTGCAGGTCATCGATGGCAAGCCCACCTTAGTCAATGATTTTGATAGAACTTACGTGCGGACTTCAATGTTCCCTATCGTGGCGGAAATTTCCGCCGGAGAACCGGTAGTTGTGAGAGATGACTATGTTCCTGCGGATTCTGTCGAAGTTCCCACTCGTTACCTTCCACATGGTACGGATGCGTACATTGCCTTCCGGGTCAGTGGTGCCAGTATGGAACCGCAGATCCTAAATGAGGATATTGTGCTGATCAAAAAGCAGTATGATTGGGAGAACACAGATGGTAGAATCTGTGCGGTCAGATTCGAGGGAGGCATTACTCTGAAAAGGATACAGTACGATCCTGCTCGCAAGGGAGTTGTCCTCCAACCACTCAATAAGGACTTTCGGGTTCTTATTATAGACTCAGATCAGACTGACTCGTTAACCATGATCGGCCCCCTTGCACTCCAGTTGCGAGTCCACAAAATCTGATGACCTCTCCCAAAAATCTGATGATCTGAAACCAGTCTAAAAACAGCGCAAATTTGAAATAAAGGTGATCCAAAGACGTCCAGAAACGTCCAAATGTCGCTATGACACAGTCTAAAGCCAGTCCTATATATCTCTCCACCAATCAAAGCGTTAAGACCACTGTGACATGTGATACGCATTTGAAACTTTGGGTGACACATTGTAGGAGCGTTACAAAGTCTCACCCAAGCTTGCCAATGAGGATCACTCAGATGCCCTCAGATCTGAATATAATCAAAATCAAAGCCATAAGCCGGGCATTGAAAATGCTGATAACCAGCAATGAAATCAAGTACATTTCAAGAAAAGATAAGCTCTGCGTATGCAGCAAGCGCTACTGCTCACAAGTAGGTTTCAGAAAAAAGGCAACTGGAAGTACAGCACCCAGGTTGCCGTGGAAATCCCCAACCTGCTGCACACAAAGAGTTACCGCTCCATCAGAGAAATAGCCACAGCTTACGGCATGAGCCGTCAGTTGATCTTTGTCTATCTGGAGGCAATTGCATCTATCGGCATGGTAGGAATCTATAGCAATGTGCACTTATGCAAATCTGTGCTTGCCCTTCAGAAAAAAGACTATCTAATGCGGTAGATGTGCTTAGATGACTTGAAAAAAAGCGTGATACTCCATTTAAAAAAAATGGTGGCACTGGGAGCTGTAAAAACATGCGATTTGAAAAACGGAGATACGATTTGAAATTTTACTTGATACAATGTAGCTGATAGGACTACACTGTAAGGTTTCCTGCAACATTTGCCATCCACGCTGTAGTTCATTCGCTATACTATAGTCTCAAAGCTAAGGCAAAATTAACAAATCTTAACATACAGGTAACGAAAACTTAACAATCCAAGCGTATAATAGGAGCAGACTAAGCAAAAAATATAGGAGTAACAATGAGAAATCTACTTTTAGTCTTAATCTTGGGTACAATCCTGATACCCACCCTGCTAAATGCGCAAGAAATTAAACTTAGTGGAGAAATGTGGAACCGCTGGACCATGGAAAATGCCAAAGGGTTCGATGGTAATGACGTAACCAACAAGAATTATTTCTCTTTAGAAAGAGGATACATTGGTTTGGAAACAAAATTTAGCGAATCTACAAAGGGACGCATTACTGTGGACATTTTCTCTACCGATGCGCTTAAAGATGGTGCCGGTTTAAAATTAAAATACGCTTATGTAGATTTTGCAAACTTAATGCCTGTGAAGGATTTAACCCTTACTGCAGGTCTTCAAAAGGTATATTTTGGAACAATTTACGACTGGAATTACAGCCTGATAGGTAAAGCTCCATCAGATGAATACAAGCTTGCCAATTCTGCTGATTATGGGGTAAGCCTGAATGGTTACCTGCCAAATGGCTTGGGTGAGTATGCCCTTGGTGTTTACAATGGAGAGGGCTACAAAAGCTGGGGCTCAAACCTGAAAGATAACACAGAAATGGCGGTTCTTGCCAATCTGCGTCTTACCCCCATGCCTGGTGTAACTGTGGGCGGATCTTACATGATGAACAGTGCGGAACGCGACAAAAAGCTATCTGATGGAACAGTTAACCCTGCTTTTAACGAACAGGCTTTGCTGGATGGCGTTTTGCGCCTTGCCTATGGCCCGCTGGATTTCTGGGCAGAATATCTTTCCAAAGACGTTCAATATCAGGCTATCAACGATGCTAATAACTATACTGCCAATGCCTTGATGCTGATGCCCATACTTAGCCTAAGCCAATTTCTGCCTGCCGACCTTCAGCTTATAGGCCGCTATGACCAATGGGATGAAACTGACAATCCCGCCAATAAGAATCTTGCCACAGCCATAACTGCGGGCGTAAACTATAACTTTATGCACGATGAAAGCGCAAATCCTGCCCTACAATTGCAATTGAACTACACTAGCAAGAGCTATGTTGAAGATGAATCTGCTGCTGCCTACGCCGATGGTAAAAAAGACAGCAATCAGCTAATGTTACAATTAAAGTGGCGTTTTGCCAATACCATTAAGTAAGGAGATTTACAATGAAGAATATACTAAAAACCTTAGTCCTGCTGCTGGTTCTAAGCTTAGTTACTGTAAGCGTTTTTGCCAAAGGCAATCGTATCACCTGTTCTGGATCTACAACCGTTCTTCCTGTAGCGCAGGCAACTGCGGAAGCCTTCATGGATAAAAACCCTGGCATAAACATCTCTGTACGTGGAGGTGGTTCAGGCGTTGGAGTAGCTGCTTTGCAAAATAAAACTGCTGATATCGCAAATTCCAGCCGTCCCATGAAAGCCAAAGAAATCTCTGCTTCAAAATCCAAAGGCATCAATCCCACTGCCTATGTAGTGGCAAATGATGGAATTAGCATTGTGGTGCATAAAAGTAACATGATTAAAAACCTTACAATTAGTCAGATTAGAGGCATCTATACTGGTAAGATTAAAAACTGGAAAGAGCTTGGTGGTGCCAGCATGCCTATCGTAGTAATCTCTCGTGATGTATCTTCGGGAACTTTTGAAGTGTTTAACGAGAAAGCTCTTTCCGGTGCAAAAGTGGATGGCACAGCCCAGCTTCTGGCTTCCAACAATGCGGTAGTATCTGCTGTTTCTTCCACTCCTGGGGGAATTGGTTATGCTGGTTTGGGCTATGTAAATGATGAAGTTAGAGTGGTTAACGTTAATGATGTGATGCCTAATGAAAGCACAGTTAAAAGCGGAACATATCCCTTATCCCGCAAGCTGTATATGTACACAAATGGTAAGGCAAGCGGTGAAGTGGCAAGATACATTAGCTTTATCCAATCTGCGGAAGGACAAAAGATTGTAGAAGCACAGGGCTTTATCAGCCTTAACTAACCAAAATATAAGAGAACTTAGCAGGTGAGAGCCAAAGGAAAAGCTTCAGGCTCTCACCGCTTTTGGGATTGAGATGAAAAACACATCAGAAAAACTGTTTCAGGCGATAACCTATACAGCCTCGCTATTTACCATTATTGTGCTGTTAGCCATTATCTATAGCCTGTTCAAAGAGGGCTTGCCGTTTTTTCGGGCAGTGTCCCTCAAAGAGTTTCTGTTCAGCGGAGCTTGGTATCCCACGCATGAGAATCCGGAATTTGGGGCAAAAACCCTTATTGCGGGTTCTTTGTTTGTAACCTTTGGTGCGTTGCTGATAGGGGTTCCCTTGGGTTTGGGTTCTGCAATTTATATATCTGAAATTGCGGGAAATAGGATGAAAGAAGTTGCAAAACCGGTGGTGGAACTTCTTGCAGGTATTCCATCAGTAGTTTATGGGCTTTTTGGTATGGCCTTCTTGGCTCCTTTGGTAAGGCAGTACTTTCATCTGGATACGGGCTTAAACGTGTTTACTGCCTCTATAATATTGGGTGTGATGATTGTTCCAATTATTGCCAGTATGAGTGAAGATGCTCTTTCCAACGTACCTAAAAGCATCAGGGAAGCTTCGCTTGCCTTGGGTGCTACTAAGATAGAAAGCATCTTCCGTGCCATTCTTCCTGCTGCGAAAAGCGGAATTATTGGCAGTATCCTCTTGGGTTTTGGAAGAGCTGTGGGAGAGACAATGGTGGTTTTGATGGTAGCGGGTGGAAGTGCACAAATCCCCAAAAGCATTTTTGCCTCTGCACGTCCTATGACTTCAACAATCGCAGCAGAAATGGGAGAGACAGTTATTGGAGATTTACATTACCAATCGCTGTTCGCTTTGGCAATACTACTCTTCCTGCTAACCTTCTTTTCAAATCTTATTACAGAGCTGGTGTTTTTAAAACGGAGTAGCAGATGAATAAGCGTAAGCTGCAAAACTTTGTGGGAACAGGCCTGCTTGGCATGGCTTTGTTTATCACCTTTGCCTTCCTGTTGGTGTTCATTGTTAGAATGTTTTATATGGGTTTTAGTGTTTTAAGCTGGGAATTCATCTCTCAGGCACCCCGAAAAGGTATGACAGAAGGGGGGATTTTTCCTGCCATCGTAGGAACATTTTGGTTAACCACTCTGGCAATCCTGATAGCCTTGCCACTTGGGGTGTTCACCGCAATATATCTAAGTTCCTATGGCAAACCCCTGTGGATGGTTAGGATAGTAAAGATTGCCATAAACACTCTTGCCGGCACACCATCCATAATTTACGGTTTGTTTGGCATGGCAGTTTTTGTTTCTTTGTTTGGCTT